>CASEMM010000161.1 GCA_949289095.1 uncultured Eubacteriales bacterium
CAAGTGCGGCATGCACATAAACGAGGACTATTTCTATCCCGAAATAATCGACCCGACGACTCTCGCTCCGACGGACGGCTCGGACTACGGCGAACTCGTGCTGACGTCGCTCACCAAAAAGTCCATGCCCATGATCCGCTATCGCACAAAGGATATAACGAAGATAGATTATTCGCCGTGCAGGTGCGGCAGGACGACGGCGCGTATGGCGAAATTGAAGGGAAGAACGGACGACATGCTTATCATTAAGGGCGTGAACGTGTTCCCGTCGCAGATAGAGGGCGTGCTTTTCGGTTTCAGGGAGCTGGGCAGCACATACCAGATAATAGTCACGCGTGAAGATTACAAGGATAAGCTGGAAGTCAGAGCGGAACTTGCGGACGATTCCATAGTGGGGGATTACGGCGCGCTCGAAGATCTCAAAAACCGCATACGCCACGCTCTGCGCACCGTGTTGCAGATAGACGCGAAACTGACGCTTGCCGAACACATGAGCCTTGCCCGCAGCGAGGGCAAGGCGAAGCGCGTGTTCGATATGAGAAAATACTGATCGGAGCAGCGAAATGAAAGAACTGATGCTTACAAACCGTGCGGTCGCGCTCGGAGCATACGAGGCGGGAGCGAGAGTGCTCTCCGCTTATCCGGGAACGCCGAGCACGGAGATTGCGGAGAACTTCGTCAGATTCGACGGGGTATACGCCGAGTGGGCGCCCAACGAAAAGGTCGCCCTCGAGGTCGCCGCGGGCGCGTCCGTGGCGGGCGCGCGCGCAATGGCATGTATGAAGCACGTCGGACTGAACGTCGCTGCGGATCCGCTTTTCACTGCGGCGTATACAGGCGTGAACGGCGGGCTCGTGATAGTCGTGGCCGACGATCCCGGAATGCATTCGTCGCAGAACGAACAGGATTCGCGTTATTACGCGCGCAGCGCGCATATAATGATGCTCGAACCTTCCGACGCACAGGAGGCGAAGGATTTCACGAAACTCGCGTTCGAGCTCAGCGAGAAGTACGATACTCCCGTTCTTATACGTCTGACGACGCGCGTCGCTCATTCCCGCAGCCTCGTGGAGATCGGCGAGCGCGAGGATGTGCCTCTTCGCCTCTACGAAAAATCTGTCACGAAATATACAATGATGCCTGCGAGCGCGATACTTCGTCATCAGGTGGTGGAAGAGCGCGACGTGGAACTTGCCAACGCGGTCAATTCCTTTCCGATAAACAAAGTGGAGCGCAGCCGCAGAGGGAACAAGATAGGCGTGGTGTGTTCGGGCGTGGTGTATCAATACGTCAAAGAAGCTCTGCCGGATGCGAGCATATTCAAGGTGGGGACGGTGTACCCGCTTCCTGTAAAGGCGATAGCGAAATTCGCATCCACCGTACAGCAGCTGTACGTTATCGAGGAACTCGAACCGTTCATTGAGGAAAAGCTCAAAGCGGCGGGTATAAAGTGCAAGGGCAAAGAGATATTTTCGCTTCAGGGCGAACTGTCCGTTCTCAAAATACTCGAAAAATTCAACCATTCCGTTCCCGTGCCGATGCCTGAAAAAGTACCCGGCAGACCGCCCGTCATGTGCGCGGGCTGTCCTCACCGCGGAGTGTTCTATGTGCTTTCCAAGCTGAAACTGACGGTGAACGGCGACATAGGCTGTTATACTCTCGGCGCGACCGCGCCGCTCAGCGCGGTGGACACGGTGCTCTGTATGGGAGCTTCCGTCGGAATGGCGCACGGTTTCAAGAAGGCTACGGGCGGAGAAAGCCACAACATAGCCGTTATCGGGGATTCGACGTTCATTCACAGCGGCATAACGGGACTTATCAACGCAGTTTATAACGAGAGCGGTATAACGCTCATCATCCTCGATAACTCGACGACGGGTATGACGGGTCATCAGGATCACCCCGCGACGGGCAAGAATCTCAAGGGAGAAAAAGCTCCCGCCGTGCTGCTCGACGATCTCTGCCGCGCGTGCGGAGTAAAGGACGTATCCGTCGTGGACGCATACGACCTTGCGGCTGTCGAGGATGCGGTAAGGAAAGGCATCGCTTCGAAAGAAGTCAGCGTGATAATAGCGCAGCGGCCCTGCGTGCTCCTCGACAAGAGTCCCAAGCCCGTGATGACGACGGAAGGATGCCGCAACTGCGGTAAGTGCATGAAAATCGGCTGTCCCGCGATATCGCGCACGGAAAGCGGGGTACGGATCGATCCGGCGCAGTGTACCGGATGCGGCGTATGCGCCGAGGTATGTCCGTTCGGAGCGATAAAGGAGGGCGTGAGATGAATATACTTATCGCGGGAGTCGGCGGACAGGGAACGCTGCTCGCCAGCAAGGTACTCGGCAGATACGCCGTCCTCTGCGGCAAGGACTGCAAGCTCAGCGAAGTGCACGGAATGAGCCAGCGCGGCGGCAGCGTCACTACGCACGTCCGTATAGGCGACAGAGTGCATTCTCCGGTAATATGGCAGGGCGCTGCCGACGTGATACTCGCGTTCGAAGTGCTCGAAGCGGCGCGCGTCAAACATTTCCTTCGTCCCGGCGGAATATTGCTCGTCAACGATGTCAGAGTGCTGCCCATGCCCGTCATCACTGGCGCGGCGAAATATCCTGCGGGGCTTAAAGAGAAAATGCTCGAAGAGATAAACGGCGCGTTCTTCATTCCCGCGGGAGAGATCGCGGAAGAGGCGGGCAGCGGACGCGCCGCAAACGTGGTAATGCTTGGCGCGATGTGCCGTCTGTTCGGATTCGACAGAGAGAAGATGATCGCGGCGGTGACCGACTGCGCTCCCGCAAAATTCAGGGATGTCAATCTCAAAGCGTTCGCTCTCGGCTATGAGAGAGTAAAATAAATACAACAGGCAAAGGGAGAAGAGGATGAAATATTTTCAGCCCGAACTCGAAACAATGAGCGCCGCCGACAGGCGCGCGCTGCAATCGGAAAGACTCGTAAAAACCGTAAAGTACGTTTACGAACGGCAGAAACCCTATCGCGAGAAGATGGACGCGATCAGACTGCGTCCGTCCGACATAAAGGGAATAGAGGATATATGGAAACTGCCGTATACTCTCAAATCCGATCTCAGAAACAGTTATCCGTTCGGCATGATGGCTGCGGACAGAAAGGATCTCGTGCGTCTGCACGCTTCCAGCGCGACCACAGGCAAACTGACCGTATCGGGATACACGAAACACGATATAGACGTGTGGGCGGACTGCGCCGCCCGTTCGCTCGTCATGGCGGGCGCGGACGAGAACAGCATAGTCCATGTCTGCTACGGTTACGGACTTTTCACGGGCGGACTGGGCATGCATTACGGAGCGGAACGTCTGGGCGCGATCGCCGTGCCGGCGTCCGCGGGCAATACTCAGCGGCAGTTGCAGCTGCTCGCCGATTTCGGCGCCGACATCATATGCTGTACGCCGTCTTATGCGGTTTATCTCATAGAGGAAATGGAAAAGGCGGGGCTTAAACCCGGACGCGACATAAAACTCAAAGGCGGATGCTTCGGCGCGGAGGCGTGGACGGAGGAAATGAGAAGCGAAATAGAACGCCGTCTCGGCATACGCGCCTGCGACGTTTACGGCCTCAGCGAGATATCCGGTCCCGGAGTTGCCAACGACTGCGAATACAAGACCGGCATGCACTTCCAGGACGATCATTATTTCCCCGAGATAGTGGATACCGAAACGCTCGAACCTCTGCCGAACGGAGAAAGGGGAGAGCTCGTCATAACGACGCTGGACAGAACGGGCATGCCGCTTATCCGCTACCGCACGCGCGATATCGCAGCGCTCGACGATACGCCCTGTCCTTGCGGAAGAACGACGATAAGAATGAAGCGCATAACGGGACGCAGCGACGATATGCTCATCATACGCGGAGTGAACGTATTCCCGTCTCAGATAGAAAGCGTATTGCTCAAAAATCCCTCCGTGCAGCCGCACTACCATATTTACGTGGACAGGGTGAACAATCTTGATACGCTTGAAATCGCGGTGGAACTTTCTCCGTCCGCAATGTCGGATACCATGTCCGACATCGAGGCGATCCGTGCGCGCCTTTCGGCGGAAATGGCGTCCGGCATCAGCGTTTCGGCGAAGATAACGCTTGTGTCTCCCGGAACCATAGAACGCAGCGAGGGCAAGAGCAAGCGTATAACCGACAGACGCAAAATATGACCCGAAGGAGGGAAAACGATGATAAACCAGATTGCCGTATTTTTGGAGAACAGAAAAGGCAGGATAGGCGACTGCTGCGAAGTGCTCAAAAAAGCGGGCGTGAATCTCAGCTCCATGTCGATAGCCGATACCACGGATTTCGGCATACTCCGTATGATGACGGACGATAACGACAAGGCGATCGCATCGCTGCGCGGCGCGGGTTTCATGTGCGCCTCCGTTCCGCTTGTGGCAATGCAGGTTCCGGATGAACCGGGCGCGCTTGCGGACATCCTCATCGTACTGGACAAAGCCGGGATAAATATCGAGTATCTTTATTCTTTTGCCGGGGCGGGCGGCAGCGCGCATATCGGTTTCAAAACGACGGAACCGGAGAAAGCGGAAAAGATACTCGCCGAAGCGGGCACGAAAATCATATGACGCGCTCCGCGATATGCGGATAAACGGCGGCGCGGCGCGCGCCGCGCCGGCTCATGCCGCCGGGGTGGCATTGGCAGACGCGCCGGTCTCA
>CASEMM010000162.1 GCA_949289095.1 uncultured Eubacteriales bacterium
TTTTTTCCGCCACTCGGAAGTGTTGCGGATTTCCGCCGCGCCA
The DNA here is from genome assembly GCA_949289095.1 of uncultured Eubacteriales bacterium. Classification (GTDB taxonomy): domain Bacteria; phylum Bacillota; class Clostridia; order Christensenellales; family Pumilibacteraceae; genus Protoclostridium. The sequence goes on from CASEMM010000162.1 coordinate 44, forward strand.
TTCCCCGAAAGAAACTTGAATTAACAAATGAGCCTTATTGTTATTAAATATTTTTTCGCAGCGGCTCGGATGTTCCGCGAACAAACACGGCTTTCGCCCCTCCCCCGAAAAAACTTATGAATGAATTTTTTGCCGCATGTATTTTTTACTTACGTTCCGGCAAATTTTCCGCGGCGCATATGTGCCGCCGATACGATGCAGCCGCCCGCGTATTCGCCGTCACAGAACGCCGCACACTTAACTGCCGCTGTCCGAAACTGCGAAACATTTCCCGCAAAGCCGAACACTTGCGTTGTTCATACGCGAACAATGTCCCGAGGTCAGATTGCCAAACGCCCCGCCCCGATCATGCGCAGGCAATGCTTTCGCACCGAAACGCGCTTACCTCGGCTTACGGTAATTATACATTATCCCCGAAAAAAAGTAAACTTCTTTTGCCGCACGTCGACGGCTTTAAGAAATTTTTAATTTCGTCCCCTTTCCCGACTTTTCTGACGCAATAAAAAAATTAAGTTATTAAATAATAATCATATAATAGCAAGCAAATGTTTATATGGTTATTATTTAATATCTTTATGGAAAGATAAATGTACCGAATGCCGAAAATCCGTTGACATAACGGCGCTGCACGGGTATAATAATAAATATATGCCCTTTCCGCTCCGATTTGCGGAATCTTCGGGCATGAAAATACGATCATCGGAGGAAAATATCATGGCAAAACGCGGACTCGGACGAGGTCTCGGTTCTCTTTTCGGAGGAATAGATCTCGAAGAGGGCGAGCACATTCTCGTCGGAGACGAGCAGAATCTCGCCAAAGAAATTCCCATCGACCAAATACACCCGAACGAAAATCAGCCGCGCAAGCACTTCGACGAGGCTGCGCTTCTCGAACTTGCGAACAGTATAAGGGTGCACGGCGTCATTGCGCCCATTATACTCGTCAGACGCGGCGATGACGATTACATGATAATAGCCGGCGAGCGCCGCTATCGTGCGGCAAAAAAGGCGGGGCTTAAAAGCATGCCCGCCATCGTGCGCGACTACACGGAAAAACAGGTGCAGGAGATCTCGCTGATAGAAAACCTTCAGCGCGAGGATCTCAACCCCATAGAAGTAGCCACCGCCATACGTCAGCTCATGACCGATTATAACTACACGCAGGAAGAAGTGGCGGATCGCATAGGCAAATCGCGTCCCGCCGTGGCAAACACTCTGCGTCTGCTCTCCCTCACCCCGCCCGTCATCGATCTCGTCGCATCGGGCAAACTCTCCGAAGGGCATGCGCGCTGTCTCGTGACCGTCAAAGATGCGGACGAACAGATGCAGCTTGCAAAAAAAGGAATGAACGACAGGCTCACGGTGCGCGATTTCGAAAAACTCGTCAAAAACCATAATGAACCTAAGCCCGAAAAGCCCAAAACGCCCGAACAGTCTCTCGAACTGCGCGACATGATAGAGCGCATGCAGCGTGTTTTTGCGACAAAAGTCCACGCGCTCGGCAATGACCGAAAGGGCCGCATTTACATAGATTACTTCTCTTCGGACGATCTCAATCGCATTCATCATCTTGTGGAAATTCTCGAAGGGTCTGCAATGCCGCCATCCGACAGCGGCGAATAACGACGCTTCCGGAATCGCAGGTTGTATCAGGACGTCCCGCACCGATTCGGTGCGGGACGGTTTTATTTATTCCCTTCCCTCTCACAAGACAGACATAAATACATGCCGCGATATCCGGCGATTCCGAATATTGCGGCATTTCTGTCGGCTGCATCGGCGGACATCAGACCACGCCGCAAACGCGCGTCACATTCCCGGAAATGTTTACGCACATATTCCGCAATAAGGAACAGCCGGTACTGCGATAATTTTTTCGCATGTCCCTCCTGTGCATAAGACGCATTTATACCGTAATTACGTCCCGCAATTCGCTCGCCTATAAGTCGAGACGCAAAATTATTTTTCGCAATTTTCTCGATGCAACCGCTCCCTCTTTTATGCAGATCGTGTTCCGCCTGTGCCGCAGATATAACGCCCCGATACCGACAGCCGAATGTCGGCATCCGCAAAACCGACAAGATATTCGCCGAAATCCGCAAAGCACCGCCGCGATATCCGAATGCGCGCTCGGTTATAACGCCGCACTGCCCGTCAACGCAGAATTTCATTCACGCATTCCTCCGCGCTTCGAATCGATTCCGTATTCCCCGTATCGGATACCGCCGATTTTCGGCAGCAGAAATAGACCGCCCGCCGAAAGTCACATTGCGGAGTCGAATGCGATAATCTCGCTGTTATGCGTACGGAACGGACAGCCTGTCGCAAGACCGATACGCGCGATCCGCAGATTTTCCGATAAATGTCCGAAAACACATTTCCCGTTTGCCGCTGCGATGCAAAGGCTTTCCGTCAGCTGACTCCATATGCGTTTTGCGATACGAGTCCGTTATCTTTTTCATGCGATATAAATTTCCGCACATGAAAGCTGCGTTTTTCATTCGTTTATATCGTTTCAAAGACGCCCCGTCCGCTTCCGCACAGCCGGGTTTTAACGTTATATCCCCTCTCGATATGCCGAGCCCCGACAGTCTCCCGCGCTTATGATCGTCGCGCCGATATATTTTCGGCGCGCGTCTTCCCGCCGTGTATTCGGATGCGGAAATACGCAAACTCATTATATTGCCGTTAAACAGAACAGTATTTCCGAGCTTAACGTTATTTGCGCTACGGGCAACGGCAAAATGCGTCGCATTCGGTTTTCCGATACGATCTGCATTTTCCGCAAAACAGCCGCTGTCGATTCGCATTTTCACGTTCCGCGGGTTTTCATTGCTTCTGCGTAGAATGACCGCGACACAATTTATTTCAGCTGCAAAGAAACAAGCGCGCTCCTCTTGCACCCCGAAAAGATTTATCCGTCGCCGATATACGGCTGTATTGTTTCACGTGAAACATTGCCGAATCGCAGCAAATCCACAGTTCCGAATGTTTCACGTGAAACAATGCGGTCAAAGCCGCCGCGATCGGATTAACCGACATAATACGACATAAACCGACGGTTTCACACATGCGCCGACTTCAAAACGACCGCCCGCACACGAGTCTTACGGCTTGTTCGCATAGCCGCGGCGCTGTCCGAATTTTGCCGTAAGTTATACACATTGTGAAAAAACTGTGGATAACTTTTTACATATATTCTCTTGTTTTACGATCATTTACGGAATTTTACGGCAAAACGGAGGAATTTTGTGGATAACTTTGATATAAATTCCGTATTCGATTGCCCGACGCGTACGGAATATTCCGCACCTAGAAAAAACAGACAGCACCAAAACGGTACAGCTCAATCGACTTTCCCCGCCCGCCATCTCAAATATATCTCCGCGTCACACACATTAACGGCAAGAACCGCGATTACGTTACCGGCTATAAACGAACAACTTCAATCGCAAACGACATCGGCTATCCCTGCGCGTCACGCATCTGACTGCGCACGTCGCGCACGGTCACAAAACACGCAGCGAGAATCATTTACCTAATCGGGTAAACGCAAAGCCGCAATAACGAAAGCAATACGATTCACAGCACGGCAACGCTCAAAATATTTGCTCATTCGTTTCCGGAAAGCACGGAAAAATATTCAGGCAAATACAAAATTCAATGCGGCAAATATTAAATTGCACAAGTCCGAACAACATACCGATCGAAGCAATCATCCATACAAGCGATGGCGCATCCGATTGAAACTTCTACCGAAATCGCAAATTTTGCGGCGGCGCAGCTATTTTATGCTTGCAGCGGAGACTACGTTCGCCTGTCTGCCCCTTCCGGTAAGCGCCCGCTCACGCTGACATTAAAGGGCACCGTTTCTGAAATATATAGGCAAAAAGTTATCAACATCTTATCCACAAGACGCGATAATTTGATTATGCTATAATAATTATCTTGTTTCATCTGCGGCAGCAAAATCGCCGCACCGACTAAATCCGGCCGAATAAATTACAGCAAAACGCCTAACATAAATTCTAATCCGGTCACGGGAAAAACCGTTCCGCGAATCGAAAGCTACGTTTCAATCTTTCCGACAAAAGCAAATGCGGCCCGAAAAAATAATTGTATAGTCATACTCAGCCGCAGATTTACGGACGCAAGTACGCAGTGATTTCGTCCCGCAGCTCATCGAAAAGCCCTGCCTGCCGTCGTTTTTCCGCCTCGCCGTTACAAAACTCGTCCGCAAAACCTCTCCGACTTCGACCCGCCGAGCACAACAGATATGCCCGGATAAACCGTGACCGAACTAACGACGGCCTATCCAAACGTAAATCCGCATAAAATCGAATATGCAACTAAATCGAGAAGCGGTCGATCGCATTTAGTTATTATATAATAATCAAGATGTGGAACAATTGCAAAAAATCAATAAGTATATTGCATATATCTTACATCGGCGCGGAGTTGATTGAGCTTTTCATTTTATGCGGATTTTATAAATATTAAGCACATTTTGCTAATAAAATTTACTGTTTATGCAAATTAAACGAATATTTATGCAGTTTTGAAAAAATTATTCCGCACTCTCGCGCTCTGAGACAGAATTTTGCAAAAATTTTCATAATTCCGGAGCGAAAAAACGCCGCGACGCACAGCCGGAATCGGAAACGAAACGCAAAAACGGCTGCAAAAAGCGGAAAACGGCAGTAAAATTTTATCCGGGGGCATATACTGAACTTTTCCGAAAATAACTCCCCGCCCAAAAAATATCCCTATCGGAAGTTCAACCGCCTGCTCATGAAATACGCGGCCGAAAACATGCAGACAGCAATCGTTTTTCGCCGTTGGCGGACAGCAGCGCTCGATTATTAACATCGAAAACACACGTTTTAACACAGAAAAAGTCCGATAACGCACAATTTTCGAGCCGACGCCGCTGTAAATTGCATCAGATATACGCGCCGAAAGAAGCAAAACGATAAAAAGCCGCCTTTTCGCAAAAGATTCAAGCGAAAATATCGATCCAAAACCGCTAAACACTCTCAAAATTTCTGTTACATCGTGTAATTTCCGCCGAAATACCGACATAAATTCCGCCGAAGCATGCGCGGCGCGAAAATTTGTTCGGAAATCCCTGAAAAATATCAGGTCATTATTTATTATATCATAACTTAATTTGAAAAATTTTGAAAATTACACAAAAAAACCGGGCATTTTTTGCGAAATTTTTATACTGTCGCACGGCACAATATACCGAATCGGAAACAAGTACACAGAAACGGAAGATACACCGGCATATTTTAATGCAAAATACATGTTATGCGTATATTTGTGTTTTTTGTTTGCATATATTGCACTTATCGGCTTTTTATTGTCTTATCAAACCGATACAATGCTATATTATAGCTATTTTCAGACATTTTTTGCCTTATATAAATAGTATCGTATAATGATTTTTTGGTTTTTCCCGCTATTTGCCCTTATTTTTCGACGGAAAAAGCGCACTTATTTCTCGTCCTGTTTTTGCAAAATTTTAATGCGCCGAGTCTTTTTGCCCCGATCAACACGCTGCCGATCCCGATCATACAGTGAAACCGCCCGCAAGGCGTCTGTCTGCGCCCGCGTCTCCTCCATGTTTTTTGCACGTTTTAGTTTGATTTTTTCTGCTCTGTTCTTTTTGTTTTTCGCAAATTATAAAATTGTTATAACTTAATATTTTCGACATTTTTTGTCATAAATTTATATTACTCCGAATAACGCAAAATTATCATAACGATATCATTTTATTTATAATATTATTATGATATCATTTATATTGCGAGCAAATTTTAGTTTTCGCTAATTATCGGAGCAATTTTGCGCAGATTTTCCGAAATTTGCGCTAAAAGAATGTATTGGTAAGCAAAAACGAAACCGACATATTTCTGATATCATACTAATATCACGACAAATATTGATATTTTTATTGATTTTCATTTGTGTTCATTTTCCGATTTATCCACATGTTATCAACAGCATTCGCACATGCGGTGCATAACTTACTTACGGCAGCCGATAATAAATTGGACAATCCGCGCGACATGTGATATAATTAAAATAATGTGCAAAAACCGTTCCGCCGCCGTCGCTTCGGCAGTCCCGGGCCGCGCCGCGGCTTCCACGCAGAAAAAGCACGCCGCAGTAAATACCGCACGGTTGCGACGCTTCGCCCGATACAACGCGCATCGCCCGGATGGCGGCATATCCCGCCGCGGACCGAATAAGGACTATAATATGACAAAACCCGTAAAAGTAAAAGACATGGAATATTTGCGCACGGACATCGACGCCGAATGCCGCGCATTCGAAGCGGCTGCGGAGCGCGCAAAAAGGGCTCGGAGCGGCAGAGAGCTTGCCGATATCCGGACAGAGACGATCGCCCGCACAAAGCACGTTCAGACAATGAACTCGCTGTGCTACATCAGATTCACGCTCAACACCCGCGACAAATTTTATCTGGCGGAAAAGACCTACTACGACGAAAATCTGCCGCGGCTGTCCGCCTGCGCGGTGAAATTCAACCGCGCGTTCCTCGCCTCGCCTCATCTTGCGGACGCACTCGCCTTTATGAATCCGAACGTTGCAAAAGCATACGAAATCGCGCTTAAAGTGACCGACGAAAAAATAGTAACGGACATGGCGGAAGAAGCGTCGCTGGTAACGGAATACGATCGCATGATGAGCGAAATGGAATTCGTTTTCCGAGGCAGGCGAATGCCTTTCAGCGTACTGCGCAAATATTTCGACGACCCGGACCGCAACGTCCGCCGACTGGCGACGGAATGCGCGGGGCGGCGCATGGAGCGCGACTCAAAGAAACTCGACGAGCTGTTCGACAAACTCGTGAAAGTACGCGCGCGCATGGCAAATAAAATGGGACTGCCTTCATATGCCGTAATGGGCGACATGCTGATGGGCAGATATTCGTACGGCAGAAAAGAAATACGCGCGTTCACGGAAGAAACGGCGAAAAACGTCACGCCTCTCGTCGCGGCGATGAAAGAAAACGTCGCGCGATCGCTCGGCATAGACAGGATCATGCTTTACGACAACGAGACGTATTTCGAAAACGGCAATCCCGAACCCGCGCACGACGCAAAAGGACTGTTCGACGCGGCGAAACGGATGTATCATGACATGAGCAAGGAAACGGGCAGTTTCATAGACGAAATGCTCGCTGCGGAAGCGTTCGACGTATTCGCGCGCGACGGTAAATGGGGCGGGGGATACTGCACGTCCATCGACGACTACGGACAGCCGTTTATTCTTGCGAATTTCAACGGTTCGAGCGGCGACGTGGACGTTCTTACTCACGAAGCGGGACACGCTCTCGCGTATTACGAGATGTTCCGCAGCGGAGCAGATTACGAACTCAACCTCGGAACGATGTCGGTTGCGGAAATTCACTCGATGGCAATGGAATTTTTTGCATGGAAATATGCGGAAAGTTTCTTCGGGACGCGCGCGGAAGAATATAAAAAAATGCACCTGATGAGCTCGCTTACGTTTCTGCCGTACGGCGCGGAAGTGGATGAATTTCAGCAGACGTGTTACGAAAATCCGACCATGACTCCGCAAGAACGCAACGAACTCTGGCGCGGACTGGACAAAAAATACCGTCCCTATCTGTGCACGGACGGGCTGCCGTATTTCGAGCGCGGCACGCGCTGGCAATATCAGATGCATATATACGAAAATCCCATGTACTATATAGACTACTGCCTGTCGCAGACCGTCGCGCACGGATTCCTGCTCGCATCGCTGGACAATTACGGCGAAGCATTCGAACGCTACATGAAACTGCTGCGCACCGCGGGAGAGCTGCCGTTCGGGCAACTCGTCAGAAACGCCGGACTGCCCGATCCGCTCGAAGGCGGCGCTCTCACGGAAACGACGAGGCGCGTCATGAAGCTGACGGACGTCCGATAACAAAGCGTCCGCGAATCCGCCCGGAACCGCCTCCGCCGCGGGAGAACCGCCGTTCGGGCAACTCGTAGGAAACGCCGGACTGCCCGATCCGTCCGAAGGCGGCAGGCTCACGTAAACGACGAGACGCGTCATGAATCCGAAGGCGCGCGGAACAGTTTTCCGTCGGATTCCGCACCTCACGGAACGGGAAATCCGCCGCCGCAGCCGAAAAAACAGCGGATATGCGCGTACAGAACGGCATCGCCGCGAAAAACGGGAAACGCATGGCGAAAGAAAATATCGACACGATAAACATCAAATGCCACGATCTCAAACATCAGATACGGGCACTGCGCGAAAACGACTCAAGCGTATCGTTCTCGCTGACGATAAACGGCGTCCCCGTAACGTTTACGCAATCCGGCGATCCCACGGTCACTACGGTGGAAACAGATAAAATCACGCTCAATTCGGAAGCGGATCTGATGTTCGGTCAGCGCCTGTGCATAGTTCCCGATCCGGACAGCACGGTATCGGTATCCGGACTGACGCTTCCCGGAGAACAGACGGCATAACAACGCGGAAATCTCGCAGCACGGGCATTCAGGGCAGCATAATGCCGGCGGAAAAGGGCGGTCGGCGCGCGCCGGTCCGTGCGGAAGCCGTACAAAAAAGACAATTTCATAATCCCATCACTAAAACGGAAGCCTCGTGCGCTCTTTGCGCGGGGCTTCCGCTTTAATCGTTCGGTGCGGACACAGAACTTCTAACACTCATTTAACGATTTTGCCGCATAATTTAACATATACGGCAGAGGGAAGCCGCTCGTGCAGACGGAAAACGGGGAAACGAAAGCGCTTCGACGCAAAGGAGAAAGACGCATGAACGGAAACGGCAAAACCGTCGCTGCACCGGTAACGAAACCCGCCGACGGAAACATTCGGAATTATCACGCGATAAGCGCGGACGCGGCTCTCGGAAAGCTGGGTGCGGACACGCTCAAAGGACTGACGGAGACCGAAGCGGCGGCGCGTCTGGAAAAATACGGACGCAACTCGTTCGGCAAGCAGAAGCGGCGCTCCGTCGCCGTCATGGTCGCGGCGCAGCTGAAAGACGTGTCCGTGATCATACTGCTCATCGCGGGCGTACTCAGCCTGGTCATGGCATTCCTGCACTGGGAGGGCGCGCACAGCATAATAGAACCCGTCGTAGTATTTGCGATCATCGTCATGAACGTCATACTCGCGGTCACGCAGGAGCGCTCGGCGGAAAACGCACTCGAAGCGCTCGGCAGTCTGGCGTCTCCGATATGCCGCGTTCTCAGAGGCGGAACGTTTACCGAAATGCACCCCGAAACGCTCGTTCCGGGGGATTTGATACGTCTCCGTACGGGCGATCTCGTTCCCGCCGACGCGCGGCTCCTGACTGCGGAAGGACTGATGACGGACGAATCGTCGCTGACGGGAGAAAGCCTGCCCGCGGAAAAAGACGCGGATGCGGTATTCAAGCCCGACGCGGCGCTCGGCGACCGCGCGAATATGGTATACTCCGGCTGTCTTGTTACCGCGGGGAACGCGCTTGCGGCGGTGACCGCGACGGGTATGAGCACGGAAATGGGCAAGATTGCCGGGTATCTTACCGAAACCAAACAGAAAAAGACGACGCTGCAAACCCGTCTGGACAAGGTAGGCAAGATAATAAGCGGCATTGCGGTGCTGTCCGCCGTCGTGCTGTTCGTGGTGGGACTCATCCGCGGGCAGGGCGTAATGGAACTGCTCGTGGCGGCAATAACGCTCGCCGTCGCCGCCGTGCCCGAAACGCTGTCGCTGATAGTCACGCTCATACTCTCGCAGGGGGCGAAAAAGATGGCGGCGCAAGGCGCGCTCGTGCGGCAGATGCAGGCGGTGGAAACGTTAGGGTCGACTTCCGTCATATGTTCGGACAAGACGGGCACGCTGACGATGAACAAAATGACCGTGCGCCGCATGTGGTCCGCGGCAGGCGAGGGGGAAGCGGCGGAGAACGAACTGCTCGAAGCGATGTGCCTTGCGTGCGCGGCGACGGAAGGCGCGGATGCGGACGGAAAGCGGCGGATAATGGGCGACCCGACCGAAACGGCGATAATAACGCTTGCCGAAGAACGCGGAACGGACTATACCGCGCTCAAAGGCGCATACGAAAAAGTCGCGGAAATACCCTTCTCGTCCTCGCGCAAGATGATGACCAACATTCTGCGCCTGCCGGACGGCGGATATCTCGTACTTACGAAAGGCGCGTTCGACAGACTGCCGGTTTCCGCGACGGACGCGGCGACTATTGCCGCCGCGACAAAGACGCACGACGAATTCGCCGCAAATGCGCTGCGCGTCATTGCGCTCGCAAGCAAGCGCATGGACAGACTTCCCGAAGATCTCACGGAAGCGGAAAGCGGACTGACGCTGCGCGGACTCGTCGGCATAATAGACCCGCCCCGTCCCGAAGCGGCGGAAGCGATCGCAAAGGCGAAAGCGGCAGGCATACGCACGATAATGATAACGGGCGACCATGCGGCGACGGCGGCGGCGATAGCGCGCGACCTCGGCATTATAGCGGCGCACGAGGGCGTCATAACGGGTGCGGAACTTGCCGCGCTGACGGACGACGAACTGCGCGAAAGCATAGAGTTTTATTCCGTATACGCCCGCGTGACGCCCGAGGATAAGATACGTATAGTGCGGGCATGGCAGGAGCGCGGAGAAGTCGTGGCGATGACGGGCGACGGAGTGAACGACGCCCCCGCGCTCAAAGCGGCGGACGTAGGTATCGCCATGGGAGTAAACGGCACGGACGTCGCCAAGAGCGCGGCAAAGATGGTGCTGACGGACGACAGGTTCTCCACGATAATAGAGGCCGTCGGAGAAGGAAGGAACATCTTCTCGAATATCCGCAAGCTCGTGTATTTCCTGCTCGTGTGCAATATATCCGAAATAATAGTCATGCTGCTTGCACAGTTCATAGGCTGGGAGCTGCCGCTGACCCCTATCATGCTGCTTCTTATCAACGTGCTCGGCGACGGCATACCCGGACTCGCGCTGGCGAAAGAGGAATCGGACAAGCGCATAATGAAGCGAAAACCCATCGCGCGCAGCGAAAGTTTCTTCGGCGGCGGCATGATGGAAGTGATAATCAAGCAGACGTGCGCATTCGCGGCGGTGTCGCTCGCGGCGTATTACATAGGCATGCACGTCGCGTTCGACGGCTCGGAGTGCAGCGTGACGGCGGGCAGAACGATGGCGTTCCTCGTAACGGGCTGGACTTCCATAATACACGTCCTGACGGTGCGCAGCCGCAGCATGCTGTATAAGTACCGCGTGCGCGACAATCCTCAGCTGTACATAAGCTGCGCGGCAATGCTCGCCGTGTTCGCCGCGCTCGTTCTCATCCCGCCGATCGGCGGCGCGCTCGGAATGTGCACGCTGGGCTGGCAGCAGTGGCTGATAGTCATCGGGCTCTCCCTGATACCCCTTCTCATTGCGGAATACGGCAAGCTGTGGGACGCGATCCGCTCCCGCACCGCCGAAAAAACCCGCGTGCGCTGAAACAAAACCGCGAAAGCGTTTCCCGACGGGTATTGACTTTTTTCCGCATTCTGTGGTATAATCGCATTAAAGCATACAGAGGGAAATGACGATGTTGAAAATAGCCGTGGTGGATGACGACGCGAAAGACGCGGACGTCATAAAAAAGTATATCGAAAGATACGGCAGGGAAAATGCCCGCACTCCCGGAAAAGAGGATAGGGAGATCGGCGTAACCGTATTCGGCTCTGCCGAGGACTTTCTGGCGGGAGTACCGTCCGGCTTTGACGCCGTGTTTTTCGATATAGATATGCCCGGGATGAACGGCATGGACGCCGCGAAGCTGCTGCGCGGACAGGGCGGCGATCTTGCCATAATTTTCGTAACGAACATGGCAAGATATGCCATAGACGGGTATTCCGTACAGGCGCTCGACTTTATAGTAAAGCCGGTCGCCTATTACGATTTTGCGCTCAAATTCGCAAAGGTAACCGAATACTGCGCGCGCAGAACTTCACGCAGACTGAATTTACGCATAGGAGAAAGCGAACAGGTGAGCGTCGACAGCGCGGATGTGACGTATATCGAGATAATGCAGCACTATCTCATATACCACACCGCGGGCGGAAAGACATACCGCGTCCGCGGAACCATGGAAGACGCGGAAAAGCGCCTCTCCCCGTATGCTTTCGTGCGGGCTTCCAAAAGCTATCTCGTCAATCTGCGGCACGTCGCGTCCGTCAAAGGCAACGAAGTGACGGCGGGCGGAGAGACGATATATATCGGGCGGACGAAACGGGAGGCTTTTCTCAAACGTTACGGTAAATACATAGGCGGGCTGAAAGTATGATGCAGTCGGTGCTCGATTATCTTTATGAGTGCTTCTACTCCGCTCGCATACTTGCGGGGACATTCATGTTTGCGCACTTCCTGCTCGAAAGGCGTCTGCGGCACGTGTGGGTATCCGCCGTGATATGCGCCGCGACGACGGCGGCAGCCGCGCTTTTCAATCCGCTCGTCAAGGCGCTGTCGGGCAATATAGCGTATGACTATCTCGTCGTCATACACGGATTCTGGTACAGCGGACTGCTGCTGGTATTTTTCGGAATACTCGCGGCGAATTACAAAGGGCGTTTCGGCGAATACGTCTATGTCTTTGCGTGCGGACTGCTCGTCGAATGTTCGACATTCGGATTGTTCAGACTGTTCTACGACTTCGGCGTCGTTGAACTGCGCGTGAACACGGTATTTTCCGAATGCCTGGAACTTGCCTTTTCCTCCGCGATATACGTCGCGGCGTTTTTTGCGTTCCGCGCGATATTCCGCCGCCACGGCAAACCAAATCCGTCCGGAAACATCATGCTCACGGTATACTTCCTGCTCGTAATAGCGCTCATAATGTTTCTGCGATTCAATCTCCAAGGAGTCTATGAGGACGTATACGGCACGGATTCGGGCTGGATAATTTCCCTCACGCTCGGGCTGATCCCCGTCGCACTGCTTGCTCTCGTCACGGGAGCGGTGCATATCAGGCAGCTGAGCGGCGAAAAGCAGGTGCTGGCGGGCATGCTGAGCGAGCGCGAACGGCAATACGAACTGTCCGCCCGCAACATAGAAATAATAAACCGCAAGTGCCACGACATACGCCGCCATCTGCGCGCGCTTGAATTTACGGACAAAGAGGGGCGGGCAAAGGCAATAGCGGACATGGAAAAATCCGTTTCGATATACGACTCGGAAACACTCACCGACAATCCCGCGCTCAACACCGTACTTTCGGAAAAACGCCTGTACTGCGGCGAGCACGGCATTTCGCTCACCTGCGCCGCCAGCGGAATATCGCTGTCGTTCATGACCCCCGCGGACATTTACATTTTGTTTGGAAACATTCTCGACAACGCGATAGAGGCGGTATCGCGCCTCGAAAAGGAAAAGCGCATAATCACGCTCACCGCGACGGAACGCGGCGGCGTCATCTGTATCAGAGAGGACAACTGGTACGACGGAAACCTGCGTTTCTCGGACGGGCTGCCCGCAACGACAAAAACGGACGAGCCGGGCTACCACGGCTACGGAGTGAGGAGCATACGGCACATCGCGGAAAAATACGGCGGCTCACTTAACATAGATACGGAAGGCAATATCTTCCGCCTGCTCGTCATTCTCCCTTCGGGGGAGAAGGTATAGCGCGAAAAAACAAGATTGTCGGGGCGATACGCCTGCGGTTTTACGCAGGCGTTTTTTCGTGCGGCGTCGTTCGCGCCAACCACGCCGCCGTTCGTGCCAAGGGTATTGCATTTGAGAAAAAAGTCTGCGATAATACCCGTGACGCGGGAAAACCCGCAAAAAAAAATATAATTCAAGGAGAAAAACAATGAAAAAGAAATTGCGTATTTTTGCAATCACCGCCGCTTCCCTCGCGGCACTCGTCGTCGCGGCGCTTGTATTCACGGCGTGCGGCACGGCATCGATCACGTCCACCTATGTCTATGGCGAAGTCGCGTCGAACTCATATGGCGGCAACGACAGTACGACCTACCAGGTGACGTTCTACGACGACGGCTCCTACGAAATGATCGAGACGACGGTTATCTATGCGTACAGCATGAACCTCGGCACGACCGCGGTCACGACGTACGGCACTTACACCGAGGGCGCGAGCTCGGACGGCTACACTCCGTACACACTCTCCGACGCAACGCGCGTGATTCTCAATTCCTATTCGACGGCGGGCGGGTTCAACATAAGCATAGACACGGAACTTACGACCGAATGGCCCGCGGAACTTCCCGCGCAGTCCGAGGGAGAGAAACTTTATGCGAACGGTCCCACGGACGTCATAAACGCATACGGAAAGGGAATGACGATTTACGTCAACGACGACAACAACACGTTCTCGCTCACAGATCCCAACGCATAACGCATTCGGAGCGGGGCGGCTTCACGCCGCCCCTTGCCCGTTACCGTAGGTAAAAGGAGAAAATAATGGAAAGCGAAAACAAAAAGACAAAAAAGCCGATGTCGCTCAAAAAAACGATAATTTTCGGCGTTGTCGGACTGGTCATCGCAATAGCGCTCATTATCGGCAATGTGTTTGCTCTCAGATATGAAAACCTGCTGACGGTGTTTTTCAGCAACAGCGATTACTCGACCACCGACGAAGAAAAGGAATTGTGCGAAAAAATAGAGGCGGAGGGCATCGTACTGCTCAAAAACGAAGATAACGCGCTGCCTCTGACGGATTCGGAGAAAAAACTCTCCGTTCTCGGTCAGGATTCCGTCGACTTCGTATACGGCGGTTCGGGTTCGGGATCGGTGGACGCATCCCTCGCGCCCACGCTCAAAAAAGCTCTCGAATCGTCGGGATTCACCGTCAACGAAACGCTGTGGAATTTTTATTCGACGGGAGCGGGTAAAAACTACCGCAAGACATATCCAAACGCCTCGGGCGACGGAGCGTTTGCCGTCAACGAAGTGCCGCAAACCGTGTTTACGGATACCGAAACGTCGAGCATGGACGGCGACGACGTCGGCATAGTGGTGCTCGGTCGCAGCGGCGGCGAAAGCGCGGACCTGCCGACGGAAACGCTCCCGACGGGATACCTCTATCTCGAACCTGACAAAAACGAACGCGATACGCTCGCGCTCGCATGCTCGAAGTTCGACAAAGTCATACTCATAATCAACTCGTCCAACCCGCTTGAGCTCGGCATTCTCGAAGAAGAGGAGTTCGCAAACGTCAAAGCGGCGCTGTGGGTAGGCGCGGTCGGACAGGAAGGCATGTACGCGATAGGCGAGGTGCTCAACGGCAACGTCAATCCGTCCGGCAGACTCGTCGATACTTATGCGTACGACAGCCTCAGCGCGCCGTCCGCGGCAAACCTCGGCGATTATACGTTCACAAACAGCAATGTCACGAACGGAACGAAATACATCGTCTATCAGGAGGGCATTTACGTCGGCTACCGCTATTACGAAACGCGCTACGAAGACTATGTGCTCGGCAGGAGCAATACGGGCGTTTACGATTACGGCACGCAGGTACAGTTCCCGTTCGGTTACGGGCTTTCGTATACCGATTTCGCATGGTCGGACTTCTCGTTTGAAGAGAATGCCGACGGTACCGCATTCGACATATCCGTAACCGTCACCAATAACGGCGACCGCGCTGGCAAGGACGTCGTCGAAATATACATGCAGTCGCCGTATACGGACGGCGGAACGGAAAAGTCCGCGGTGGAGCTCGTCGGTTTCGCAAAAACGGGGGAGATAGCCTCCGGCGCAAACGAAACGGTGACGGTGAGCGTGCCCAAAGAATCCATGAAGTCATACGACTCCGAAGTCGAACGGACGTACGTCGTTGACGCGGGAACTTATTGGTTCACGGCGGCTGCAGACGCTCACGAGGCGATAAACAACATCATACTCGCAAAAGAGCCGTCTGCGGATACGGAGAGAATGCACGGAACGGGAAATGCGGCGTTTGCGGCAAGCTACATGCAGCAGACAAAGGACACACAGACGTATTCCGTATCTTCCGCTACCGGCGCGGAAATCACCAATAAATTCGACGAAGCCGACGCCGGGTACTATGAGAACGACTGCGTATACGTCTCGCGCTCCGACTGGGAAGGAACGCTGCCCGACGGTCCGTATAAAAACGGCAGCTGGGCGGCAAGCGACGATCTTCTCGCCGATCTCGAATGGTACAGAGCGGATGAAGTAATCAACGATCCGTCCGCGACTCTTCCCGACATGAACTCGACCGCAACGTCATATACCGTGCAGGATCTCACGGACGCCGAATACGGCGACGCGCGCTGGGCGAATCTCGTCGAGCAGCTTTCGGTAACGCAGGTAACCCGTCTTGTGCGCATGGGCGGATATTCCACGATACAGATAGACAAAATAGGGCTTCCCGCGACGCAGGACAAAGACGGTCCTTCCGGCTTCTCCAACACCCTCGTCGGCGGCGTCAGCACCATGGCGTGGCCTGCCGAAGTCGTGCTTGCCGCAACATGGAATACGGAGCTGATCGAGGATATGGGCGAATCGCTCGGAGATCAGAGTATAGCGGCGAACGTCACGGGCTGGTATGCGCCCGGCGTGAACATCCACCGTTCGCCGTATTCGGGCAGAAACTTCGAATACTTCTCCGAAGACGGCTTCCTTTCGGGTAAAATAGGCGCTGCCGAAATGCGCGGCGTGCGCTCAAAGGGCGTCATCGCATATATGAAACACTTTGCGCTCAACGATCAGGAAACCAACCGTTACGGCGGAGCGATCTTCGCAAACGAGCAGTCCATAAGGGAAATATGGCTCAAAGGCTTCGAGCTTACGGTCACCGAGGGCGGAGCCAACGCCGCCATGGCGGGAATGAACCGCATAGGCGCGCGCTGGGCCGGAGCTCACAAGGGACTTATGACGGACGTTCTCCGCACCGAATGGGGCTTCGAAGGCATGGTAATAACCGATCAGGCATCCGTCCCCGCGATGTTCTATCAGGATATGATCTCCGGACTTTGGGCGGGCACGGACCTCTGGCTCAACACAAACAGCAGCTATTGGTCGCTCGCGGATTATTACGAAAACGCCACCGTAATGACGAACGTCCACCGCGCCGCAAAGAATATAATCTATGCGATAACCAACTCCAACGCGGTTCAGGATTATGAGAGCGGCGGACTTGCGGACACGAACTTCGGCATGCCCCCGTGGAAAATAGTCATGATAATCATAGACGTTATCCTCTTTGCGGGCTGTGCCGCGGCAATCGCCGTTCCGCTCACGCTTTATCTGCTCGGCAGAAAAAAGCGCCCCGCCCCCGCCGGTACAACCGACGAGGAAAAGACGGATAACGGCGCATAATGCGCAAATAATCGCCGCAAAGCGCAGAATATCGCGGCACAAGCGCAGCCGCTCCGAAAATCGGAGCGGCTGCTTTGCGTTCGGTCTTATAACCGGTTGATTGCATTCGCACTTAACCTTGCATTCCGACACCGACGATTGCATTTGGCGTTCTATTCATGACGATATAAATATTTTTCATCGCCGCATTGCAACGAATCGGGCGCGCGATATGTCCGTTTGCTGCTTTAACCGCAACGGATCGTACGCGTTTGTGTGTGCGCATACGGTTTTTCGGCGCAACGGATCGCACATGTGGCGGGCTGCTTGCGCGCTATTGTTTCTTGCGTAAGAAACCCTTTGCGACGGCGTCGGGGGCGAAGCGCTTTTCGCCGCCCGAGAATACGACGCGGATATACCCGCCCGTCATGTCCGCCACGCGTCCCTCGCCGAATTTAGCGTGTATGACAGTATCTCCGACGCAGGGCGGGGGAGCCTCTTTCTCCGTCTGCCGTTGTTCGGGTTCGCGTACACGGGTTATTACGGACGTATGCGCGAAACCGTCCGTCGCAATCCCGTCGCCGCGCGGGTTTGAAATAAACCCGCCGTCCGTTCCGCGCATTGCGTCACTGCCGGCAGCTCTCCCGCCCGCGCTGTCCGACGCCGCGCGCACGCCGCTTTCGACGGACGGAGCGAGCATTGCCGCCTGCTGGTTATAGAACAGCTTTTTATACTCCTCTCGGCGAATGGAAGTATCCCAGCCGCCCACCTCGTCCGAGGTGTGTTTTTCTATGCCCGTATACGACAGGCTCGCGTCCTCGTAACGTTTGAATTTGAATATGGCGTCGTTCATCAGGCTTGCGTTGAACACGCCGAGAGAGCACAGCAGTTCGAAGTCTTTGACGTTCAGACCCGTCACCTTTTTGAAAAGACCGGGTTCGAGCTGCGTTATCACGTCTTTGAGCGAGCGCTCGCGGTAGTCCGTCAGATACATGAACACGGGCACGCGCGTTGCGAATTTGATGAGTTTTTCCTGTATTTCCCTGCGCTTTGTGCGGTATTCCTTCTCTTCGGCGGACAGCTCTTTTTTCTCGGAAGGCGAGAGCTTGTCCTGTTCGCGCTTTGCCTGTTTGACGTGCTCCGATCGGTTGATTATCGTTTCTATGTCCTTATTCAGCGAGCGGAACCCCTCAATGTGCATGAGCGCTTCCAGCGCCTCGGGGCTTGAAAGCAGGCGGGAGAGCGTTTCGTTATCCACGTTGACGAGCAGGGCGGACTCCCAACGTTTGGCGAGCAGCGTCGCGCTCGTACCCGCGAGAGTTATGTCGAGAATATCCTGCGCGTCCACCTGCCGCATGGTACTGCCGTCATAGGCGAGCACGGGCAGGAAGTGAATAAATTCGGCTACCTTCTTTTCGGGATTGCTCTCGTTGATGTCCAGGCGGCTGGAATAGTCCGAAATCTGCCGCAAGGCGCGGTCGAGCGCGAAATCGAACACATAGCATTCGCTCTTCATAATGCGGCGGTTGCCGTCGTCGTCCGTAATCTCCCACGGGCTTTGCACGCGGAACGCCGCCTGAAAATACGTTTCGGGGGATTTGAGATTGCGCAGCATGAATATACCCGTCCACGGCCGCACGGTCACTCCCGTAGTGAGCTTGCCGCATGTGAGCGTTATCGTCTTTGTTTTCAGCGGATCGCGCATGGAAGCAAGCACGGGGCGCAGAGCGTCCAATCCCACGCCCGCGGACGTGCCCGCGCACACGTTTATCGTGTAGTCGTGATAAAACGCATTCTGCCGCTGCGCAAGCAGGTCCGCCATTGCGCGGCAGCTCGCCACGTTAGGCAGAAACCACAGCGTGTGCGTCAGCACGCCGAGCAGGCGCGCGTCCGAATACGGCATGGGCGGGCGCTTGTCCTGACCGAGCCGCAGATCGTCCACGCCCGACGGCAAAAACGCGCCGCGTATGAGATCCAGCCACTTCTGCACTTCGCTTTCATAGACGAATTTCGCCGCGCCGTCCGTAACCTTTGCGGAGAAAAAGAGATTGAGATCGAATTCGTCGAACTCCCCGCGCTCGGCTATCTGTCTTATGGATTCGGGAATGCGATAGGTGAGAAGCACCATGCGGGGCAGAGCGAGATAGGGATTGTCCGCGCCCGTCCACTCCGCTTTGGCGCGCTGTTCGTCCGAATACGTCCAGTTATATATCTGATCTTCGATAAACTCCCCGCTGTTGAGCGCGCGGAAGGGCGTACCCGACAACAAGAGATAGTATTTCGTCGTTATGGGCAGGAACGTTTCGTTATATGCGTTATCCGCCTCGTCGCGCTTGTAACGCTCGGGATCGAACTCGCTCTCCGCCTCTTCGTCCGGCGTTTCAAAGAGCTTTTTCGCATTCTCGCGCCACGCTCCGAAGTGGTATTCGTCGAATATGACGAGATCCCAGTCCGTCGTATGTATGAATTCGTTCTTGGCTTTTATGCCGCCGTTCTCGTTCGTGCCGAGAAGATCCTGGAACGAACCGAACACGACGACGGGACGGCTCTTGTCCGCATGCGCGTACTGCGCGTCGATG
>CASEMM010000163.1 GCA_949289095.1 uncultured Eubacteriales bacterium
CGGCGATAAAGGACTCAACACGGGCGGAATGGGTACGTTCTCTCCGTCGTATAAAGTCACGCCCGCTACGGAAAAGCGCATATACGACGAAGTGCTGCTTCCCACTCTCAAAGGTCTTATTGCGGAGGGCATAGAGTTCAAAGGAGTACTCTACGCGGGGCTTATGATAGACGGCGACGATATACGCGTTCTCGAATACAACGCCCGTTTCGGCGATCCCGAAACGCAGGTGATACTGCCTCGTCTTGCGACCGATCTCTTTGAAATTTTCGAAGCGTGCATAGACGGAACCCTGGACAAAGTGAAGATCGAATGGACGGGCAACAGCGCGGTATGCGTCGTTCTCGCGTCCGGCGGTTATCCGGAAAAATACGAGAAAGGTAAAAAAATAACGTTCGGAACTCTCGACGACGGCGTGATCGTGTTCCATGCGGGAACGGCGTTCGGGGAGGACGGCGGCTGCGTCACCAACGGCGGACGCGTACTCGGAGTGACCGCGCTCGCGCCCACGCTCAAAGAGGCGAGGGACAAGGCGTATGCCAACGCCCGCCGCATAACTTTCGATAAGGTGCATTACCGCACGGACATACTCAAAGAACTCGGCTGAGGAGCATCGGAATGATAAGAAGACTTTTTGTCGAAAAGAAAGAGGGGTACGATACGGTACGCCGCCGCAAGCTCGCGGAAATAGAGAGCGCGTTTTCCGCAAAACTCGGAATGCGCATGCTGCTTCGATACGATATAGAGGGGATTTCGGATGAAGATTACGTGAACGCGAAAGCGACGATATTTTCCGAGCCGCCCGTGGATAACGTATACGAGGAGCAGGTCGATCTGTCGGGAATGACGGTCATCGGCGTGGAACTGCTTCCCGGACAGTACGATCAGCGCGCGGACAGCGCAGCGCAGTGCGTTCAGCTCCTGACTCGCGGCGCGCGCCCTTTGATAAGGACTGCGACTATATATGCGTTCGAGGGTGCGGACGGGGTCCTTGCGGACAAGCTGCGCAAATATCTCGTCAACCCCGTCGAATCGCGGCTGTGTTCGCAGGAAAAGCCGCTTTCGCTTGCCTCGGATTACGATGAAGCTCCGCCCGTGCCGACGGTCGCCGGTTTTACGGCGATGGACGAAAAGGCTCTTGCGGCGTATCACGCGCGCATGGGTTTTGCCATGAGCATCGCGGATCTTGCGTTCGTGCGCGATTATTTTCTCTGCGAAAAGCGCGATCCCACGGAAACGGAGCTTAAAGTGATAGACACATATTGGTCGGATCACTGCCGCCATACGACGTTCGGTACGCGTCTGACGGAGATAGAGGCGGATACGGATATTACCGAACTCGGAGACGCTCTCGGCGAATACAACGCTCTTCGCGGCGAGCTGTACGCGGGCAGGGACGACAAAAAGTATCCCACGCTCATGGATATGGCGACGATAGGCGCGAAGATACTTAAAAAGCGCGGAAAACTTCCCGATCTCGACGAAAGCGAGGAGATAAACGCCTGTTCGATAAAAGTGACCGCGGACGCGGACGGCAAGCCGGAAGACTGGCTCGTCATGTTCAAGAACGAAACGCACAACCATCCGACGGAGATAGAGCCGTTCGGAGGCGCCGCGACGTGTCTTGGCGGCGCGATACGCGATCCGCTGTCCGGCAGGGTATACGTCTATCAGTCCATGCGCGTAACCGGAGCGGCGGATATCAACGAACCGCTTTCGGCTACTCTCGGCGGCAAGCTGCCGCAGCGCACGATATCGACTACCGCCGCGGCGGGATTCTCGTCATACGGCAATCAGATCGGACTTGCGACGGGCAAAGTGCATGAACTATATCACGAGGGATATAAGGCGAAAAGACTGGAAACGGGTTTTGTCGTGGGCGCGGCTCCCGCGTGCAACGTCGTCAGAAGCCGTCCCGAACCGGGCGATCTCGTGCTTCTTATCGGCGGAGAAACGGGGCGCGACGGCTGCGGCGGCGCGACGGGGTCGAGCAAGGCGCACAACGTGCACAGTCTCGATTCGTGCGGCGCGGAAGTGCAGAAGGGCAATCCGCTGACAGAGCGCAAGATACAGCGGCTTTTCCGGAACCGCGAAGTGACCCGCCTCATAAAGCGATGCAACGATTTCGGCGCGGGCGGCGTATCCGTCGCCGTCGGTGAACTTGCCGACGGACTCGACATCAGTCTCGACGCGGTGCCCAAAAAGTATCAGGGACTGAATTCCACCGAACTCGCCATAAGCGAATCGCAGGAACGTATGGCGGTAGTGGTCGCCGCGTCCGATGCGGAGAAAATGACGGCTCTCTGCGCGGAGGAGAATCTCGGCGCCACCGTGCTTGCGAAAGTGACGGACACCGGCAGAATGCGCATGACGCATATGGGAAGAACCGTCGTGGATATTTCCCGCGAATTCCTCAACACCAACGGCGTGGCGCAGGAGCATAAAGCGGTCATGCGCGACCGCGCTACGGACTATTTCCGCCGTCGGGCAAGGGGCGCGGAGGGAGACGGACTTGACGCTCTCGAAAACGTACTGTCGGCATACAACGTCTGTTCGCAGAAAGGATTGGGCGAGATGTTCGATTCGACGATAGGCGCGGCGTCCGTGTATATGCCGTTCGGCGGCAAAAACAAGCTGACTCCGCCTCCGGCAATGGCTGCGCTGCTTCCCGTCCGCGGGACGACGAACACGGCGACTGTGTCCGCGTTTGCCTGTTATCCCGAACTGCTGACCGAGAGCCGCTTTACCGGTGCGGCGTATTCGGTGCTCATGAGCGTGATGAAAGCGGCTGCCGCCGGCGCTGACTGGACGCGCGTCCGTCTGACGATGCAGGAATTTTTCGAAAAACTGGGGACGGATCCCGTGCGTTGGGGCAAGCCCGCGTCCGCGCTGCTCGGCGCGCTGTGGGCGCAGCTCCGACTGGGGCTCGGCGCGATAGGAGGAAAGGACTCCATGAGCGGTTCTTTCGAAAATCTCGACGTTCCGCCGACGCTCATATCTTTCGCTCTCGCTCCCGCCGACGCGCGCACTCTCGTTACGAATGTGATCGGCGCGGGCAGAAAAGTGCATATAGTCAGGATGAAACGTTCGGCGGACGGAATGCCCGATTTCGGTTTCGCGGCAAAACTCATGACTGTTCTTCGCGGCGCGATAGCTGCGGGCGACGTCGATTTCTGTCAGATTTCGGACGAGGGCGGAGACGCCGCGGCTATGGCGATATCCTGTTTCGGCGAGGGCGCGGGTTTCGCGTTTGCCGAACCGCTGTCCGAACGGGACTTCGTGAATTCTCAGGGCGATATATTCGTAGCGGGCAAAGATCTTTCCGCATTCGATGCATTGGGCCGTGAGTATTACGGTGCGACTACGGCTGACGGTATGTTCGTGAGCGGCAGCGATAAAAAGAGCGTCCGCGAACTTATGGCAGCGTATACGCGTACGTTCGAAAGGGTATATCCCACGTCCGCGCCGGCTTCCGGCGACGCTCCCGTGCTGTCTTACGGCGCGCGAAGCGGCGTCGCTCCCCGTGTGAAAACCGGAAGGCCCCGTGTGTTCATACCCGTATTCCCCGGCACTAACTGCGAGTACGACACGGCGCGCGCGTTTGAAAGAGCCGGTGCCGAAGCCGACGTGTTCGTCGTGCGCAACCGTACCGCGTCCGAGATAGAATACAGCGTTTCCGAGATCGTCGCAAGGCTGCGCAAGTGCAACATACTCATGTTCCCGGGCGGCTTTTCCGGAGGCGACGAGCCGGACGGTTCGGGCAAATTCATTGCCACGACGTTCCGTAATCCGCGCATAGCGGACGCGGTGAGGGAACTGCTTTCCGTGCGCGACGGTCTTGTGCTCGGAATATGCAACGGGTTCCAGGCGCTTGTCAAAACGGGACTTCTGCCGGGAGGCGGCATAAGCGTGCAGAACGAGTGCAGCCCGACGCTGACGTTCAATAACATTGCGAGGCATGTTTCGCAGATAGTCGACGTTCGCGTATCCTCCGTCAGGTCGCCGTGGCTGAGCGCGGTGAACGTAGGCGATGTGTTCGGCGTTGCCGTATCTCACGGAGAAGGAAGGTTTGTCGCTCCCGAAGCGAGCCTTGTCCGTATGGCGGACGAGGGCATGATCGCCACGCAGTATTGCGACGGCAGCGGAACGCCTACCATGGAATCGCCGTACAATCCGAACGGATCGATGTATGCGATAGAAGGCATAACGTCTGCGGACGGCCGTATATTCGGTAAGATGGGACATTCGGAACGTATAGGGGACAACCTTTACAGGAATATTCCCGCGCGGTTCGACATGAAGATATTCGAGTCCGGCGTGAAATACTTTAAATAACGCGCAAATTCCAAGGAGAACATATGAAACTCGGAGTAGTCGGACTGCCCAATGTCGGCAAGTCCACTCTGTTCAACGCGATAACGGACGCGGGCGCTGAGGCGCGGAATTATCCGTTCTGTACGATAGAGCCTAACGTCGGCGTGGTTGCCGTGCCCGACGAACGGCTGGAAGTGCTGGGAAAGATGTACGACACCCGCAAGATCACGCATGCGATAGTGGAGTTCGTCGACATAGCCGGGCTGGTTAAGGGCGCAAGCCGCGGCGAAGGGCTAGGCAACAAGTTTCTTTCGCACATACGCGAAGTGGACGCGATAGTGCATGTCGTGCGCTGTTTCCGCGACCCGGACATAATTCACGTGGACGGCAGCGTGGATCCCGTGCGCGACATAGAAACGATAAATACGGAACTGGTGCTTGCCGATCTCGAAAGCGTTGAAAAGCGGCTGACGCGCGCCGAACATCTTGTGCGCACGGGTGAAAAAAAATACGCCGAGGAATTTGCGCTGCTCGGAAAGATGCGGTCTTGCCTTAACGAGGGCAGGTGTCTTCGAACGCTTAAACTCGACGGCGACGAAAAAGCGCTCATGGATTCGTATTTCCTTCTGACGAGCAAGCCCGTGATTTATTGCGCGAACATCGACGAGAGCGATATAGGCAAGTCCAATCCGCTCTCCGAAGAGGTCGAAGCGTACGCGGCAAAAGAGGGCGCGGAATTTATCGAGATAAGCGCGCAGGTAGAAGCGGAGATAGCCGCTCTTCCCGCGGACGAACGCGCGGAATACATCGACGGGCTTGGCTTGGGCGCGAGCGGGCTGGACCGCATGATAACCAAGTGTTACGATCTGCTCGGTCTGATATCTTACCTGACTGCGGGCGAAAAGGAAGTGCGCGCGTGGACGATAATCCGCGGAACGAAAGCTCCGCAGGCGGCGGGAAAGATTCACACCGATTTCGAAAAGGGCTTCATACGCGCAGAGGTCGTATCATACGACGATATAGTCGCCTGCGGCGGATTCAATCAGGCGAAAGAAAAAGGACTTGTCCGCAGCGAGGGCAAGGAGTACGTCGTTAAAGACGGCGACGTCATATTGTTCAGATTCAATGTCTGAAAAATGGTACGGACGCTCCGCGAAAGCGCGCGGAGCGTTTCTGCTTTTGCCGGACGTATGCCGTTTTCGCGTATGAGTTCCGTTTTCCTTGACAACACCGCGACAATCCGTTAAAATTAAGGTGACAGGCGAAAGTAACGTCTGCGTTACGGTAATGCCGATGATATAAAACATATGAGGAGAGTGCAAATGTCGAGCTTATCTGTTGTTTACGACCTGACGGATTATACCGCGGTCATGGCGGTATGCATAGTCCTTACCGTCGTACTCGCGGCGATAATCGTCGCCATGGCGGTTATGAGCTACGTCAAGTCGGGCAGACTGTCGGAAGGAACGTTTGTCGTTCCTGCGGCTTCGTCCGACGGATCGGGAGATGCGCCGGACGATACGGCGGCGGCAGTCACGCCCGCCGTTGACAGGTCGCTGCTGCCCGTATTTTTCGACGAACTGTGCGCTGGCATGCCGTCTGCGGACAGGGAGAAGTTCGCGTTGCTGATAGCGGGCGAAGAAAAACCCGCAAATCTGCGATACCGCGAACCGCTTACCTCATACGATACGGAAAAGGAATTTCTGAAAGATACTTTTCTGTCTTTTGATGCGCTTGGCGGACAGCTGCCTACGGCGGCTGCCGAGGAGCTTTTCTCGGAATACGTCGCCATGCTTCGCAGTCCTGCGGCGATCACCCGCATCAATTACAAAATGGTGCGCTTTTATTTCGCGCGCAGAAAATCGGAAGAGGACGCGCTCGGCAAGTGCATACGTCTTTGCAAAAAGGATATAGGTTTCAATTTCGATAAGTTCGACGTTGCGGGACGCAAAGTGCCGTCGCTCAAACGTCTGATACTCATTTATACGGCGCAGAAAAAATACCTCGAAGCGCTCAATCTGTGCGACGAGGCAATCTCCCGCGAAGTGCTCGAACGCAAGGACGAGGGATACGAGGAGCGCAGGGCGCGTATTCTCGGCAAACTGCGCAGGGAAGAGGAGAAAGCGGCGGCGAAAGCCGCAAAGGCCGCCGAGCGCGAAGAGGCCAGAAAAGCGCGCGCCGCCGAACGCGCCGCCGCGAAAAAGGCGAGAGCTGCGGCTGCCGAAAAAGCCGCTGCGGAAGCGGCTGCGTCGGTTACGAAAGATTCTGCCGGGGAAAGTGACAACGGAGGTGCAGTATGAGCAGAAAGGCAAAACTTACGGCAGGCATAATCGTTGCCGTCGTCGTACTCGCGGCGGGCATAGCGCTCAGCGTTATCATTACAGATGTCAACGCGAGTATGCAGCCGATAATAGTGCGTGACGAGGAATCGCTCGTAGAGGCGTTTTCGGAAGTGCGCGACGGGACGATAGTCCTCGGCGGCGACATTACCGTCGACGGCGATCTCACGCTCGCGCACATGAATAACTTCGACCTTTACGGCAGTACGCTGACGGTGAACGGCGATATAAATATAGGTTCTGACGGCGACCGAGGAAATTATTTCTTCGGCGGCGACGGCGATACGGAAGACGGAGTGCCGGCGGGTACGCTGATAGCGGAAAATATAACCGTGAACGCTCCGAACGCGCATATCGACTGGTATGAAAATCTGAGCGCCGACAGTCTGACCGTGACGACGGCGGAGAATTCTTTCGTGTTCCGCGGTACTTGGATCGACGGGGAGGAGGTCGACGTTCCGAAATCCTCCGTCGCAATAACTCTCCGCGGAGGCAATCTCGTTATCGGCAGCGATGCGGACAACGTGACGTATAACGTGACCGTGGCGTCCGGAGCGGATTCCGCGCGCGTGGAAAACGCGGTGACCGGTGAAAATTCTTTCGTCGTTATCGGCGCGTCATCGTCCGTGACGGTTGCCGGCAGCGTATCCGTTTCGGCGGCGGACGGAGCGGAAAACGTGGCTGTGGATACCGAGGACGGCGCGGACGTAACGCTCACGGGCGGCACGTTCGGTTCTGTTACGGGTTCCGCCGCGAGTGTGAGGGTTGGAGGAAACGCGACCGTTACGGGAGATATAGTCGTAGGCGGTGAAGTGACGGTTGACGGAACGGTAAACGGCAACGTACAGAAAGTCATCGAAATAAGCACCGCGGAAGACTTCTTTGCGCTTAACGATCTGTCGGACTCCGTCGCGGAAGATGAAAAGCAATATTACGTCAGACTGATGAATGACATAGATCTGCGCGACGGAAAAACGCATACATGGGAAAATAATTATAACGGAAACACCGTTGCGGTGCTTCGTTTCGCAGGTGTGTTTGACGGAAACGGTAAAACGATTACTGCCCGCAATGATTTGCAGGCTCTGTTCGCGTATGCGTTCGGTGATGTTACGTTCAAGGATCTTACCGTTGAGTTCGATAAAGGCAATCTGACGAGAGTGGTATACGCCTCTGAATATAAAATAGTAGGCACCAAGGATAACGGAAAATATATTCCGCACAGTGAGAGTGTCAGACTTACCTTTGATAACGTGGATTATATCGCGTCGTCCGAAGTGGATTCCGGGTATTATTATGATATAGGCAGCAATAAAAACGATGCGCTTTACTATCGTTCAAATTGCACCGAAATGGCGGCGTATAATAACGGTAAAGATATATCGTCTTGCTTTGATGAGGCGCAAAAGTCAGAGGACAGTGACGAATATCTCGATTTCGGTATAATTCTCAATGGTTGCGACGTAAATGCAAACTTTACCGGCGGAAATACGTCCGGGTCAGATGCAGGAGCCGCGATATTCCTTGCCGGGCAGGTTTACGGCACGCTCATAGATATGTCCGATTGCTCTTATACGGGAATGCTTGTCGGAACGAAAGTAAGTTTGATTTTTGCAAATGCGAGCGGCACTTCCGCATATATGCTTCCGGACGGCACATTTTCGAATGCGGATACAACCGCCGGTAACTGCCGGATAACCATATCGGACGTGCGGCTTAACGGCACTATCGCGGCTCTGTCCGAACTGTCGTCTTTAACGTTCAGCAATACGCGCGTAATGAACGACGGGGCAATAACCGAGAGCGCGGGTGTAGAAGACGGTGAAATAACTTATCTCGGCGGAGACGACAGCATAGGCGTTACCGTTGATAACGGCTATTATAAAGTGACGCAGGCGTCCGAAAGTGCAGGAGCCGAAGAGTATCGTCTTCAGCTCGCTCTCGGAGAGATATATTGGTATGACATGCCGGGAGACGACAATTACGAGCACTATATGGCTGTAACGTCCAATCAGCTGATTACGATAGATGTGACGGACTATGTAATGAATGACGACGGTGTGACGGATATCAGGAAAGTCAGACCGATATCGCTTGCACAAGCGACGGAAGGGAAGACGTTTAGCGACGATAATGCCGGAGGAAAAGTTATACCTACAAAGACGTTTGATGAAGATACGCTTAATAGTCTTGTATGGCACACCGATTCGATTGAAAATTTGAGATACGCATTTGCAACGGTTGACGGCGCAGACTACATTGTCATAGACTTTGAGGAAACGGGCAACAACCGCGTATTTACGAATATCGAAAGGGAAAGCACGGCAACCGTGTATGCGTATAAGGACGGTCTTCCTGTAGCTTATGCGCAGGAAAACTGAATAACCTTATACAGTTTCAAAAATCCGCGCCGTAATCGGCGCGGATTTTTCGTATGCCGTCAAACGTCAAAACACTTGCAAAACGCCGCCTTATTGTGCTAAAATACCGTTATGGATTACAAAAAGAAGATAAGCGAACTCATTGACAGTCCGCTCGTGACGGCGGACGATATAATGATAGCGGCGGAGGGACACGGCGATTATGCTCTGCCGTGCTTTAAGTATGCAAAACAGCTGCGCAAAAGTCCGCAGGCGATAGCCGGGGAGTTTGCCGCGTCGCTGCGCTGCGGCGATCTTATCGAACGCACGGAAGTGGCTGGCGGGTATCTCAATTTTTATCTTTCCCGCGCGGCGTTCGTGCGCGAGGTCATGCTCGGAAAGGGGAGTACGGACGCTTTGCGCGCCGCAAACGCGGGTAAAACGGTGTGCCTGGATTATTCGTCCATAAACATAGCCAAACCCTTTCACATAGGGCATCTTATGAGCACCGCGATAGGCGGCTCGCTCTATCGCATATATAAATATCTCGGCTGGAACGCGGTGGGCATAAACCATCTCGGCGACTGGGGTACGCAGTTCGGCAAGCTGCTCGCGGCATACGAGCGGTGGGGCGACAAGACGAAGAAGCTGACTCTCGACGATATGCTTTCGCTGTACGTCCGCTTTACCGACGAAAGCGAGCGCGATCCGGATCTCGCGGAAGCGGGCAGGACGGAATTCCGCAGAATAGAACGCGGAGAGCCGGACGCGGTTCGCACATACGAAATGTTCAAAGCGACGACGCTCGAAGAAGTCGATAAGGTGTATGCCCGCCTCGGAATAAAGTTTGACAGCTATAACGGCGAAGCGTTTTATAACGATAAAATGCAGCCGATAATAGACGAACTGGAAGAAAAAGGTCTTGCCGAAGTGTCCGACGGCGCGCTCGTCGTGAGACTGGACGAATACGGAATGCCGCCCTGTCTCATAAGACGCAGCGACGGCGCGTCGCTTTACGCCACGCGCGATCTTGCGGCGGCGCAGTACCGCGCGGACGCCTATCGTTTCGATAAATGCCTCTATGTCGTCGCCACGCAGCAGAATCTGCATTTCCGCCAGTTGTTCAAGGTGCTCGAACTCATGGGCAGACCGTGGGCGAAGGACCTCGTTCACGTTCAGTTCGGAATGGTTTCATACGAGGGTCAGCCGCTTTCCACGCGTAAAGGTCACGTCGTGTTCCTCGCAGACGTCATAGACAATACCGTAAAGCGCGCGCGGGAGATAATCGAGGAAAAGAATCCGGAGCTTGCCGATAAGGACGCCATCGCGGAAAAGGTGGGCGTCGGCGCCGTAATGTTCTTCGCACTCGGAACGCAGCGCATTAAGGACGTGGATTTCGATTACGAAAAGGTGCTTTCGTTCGAAGGCGAAACTGCGCCGTACCTGCAATACACGCACGCGCGCTGTCGCTCCGTACTCGCAAAAGGCGCAGGACAGGAGGAAGGCGAGCCCGACTGTTCGCTGCTGACTGACGATGAATCCTATGACGTCGTGATGCAGCTTTCCCGTTTTGACGAAACGGTTGCGGACGCGGCGGACAAGTATGAGCCCAGCGTCGTTGCGCGCTATCTGATCGACCTTGCGCAGAAGTACAACCGCTTTTATATCGCCGGGCGTATAATAACCGATGACAGAGCGCTTACCCGCGCCAGACTCGCTTTAACGCGTGCGGTTGCGGATACGCTTAAAACGGGTCTGAGGCTGTTGCTCACCGAAGCTCCGGACCGCATGTAACCGTGTCTCACACGCCGCGCGCGTCCGCGGTCGCGCGCGGTTTTCGTATGGCTTCCGTACGCGGGGCAGGCGGTAAAAAATTTTTCGGAAAAGCGCGAAAAATCGCCGAAAACCGTTGACATTTCTTTTTCGGTATGGTATAGTAATCAAGCTGTTCGCGGGAAGGGTCTGATGACCCGTAGCGCGAAAAAAAGTTAAAAAAAGTTTCTCAAAACGGTTGACAAAAAAGTTCGTATGTGATATAGTATACAAGCTGTCACCGATTGAGGGACGGCAGCCGGTGCCTGTCGGCATCGAAAAACGGACATTGACAAGGATATATTCGAGAAGGCTTTTGAAGCAAAAACCATTTAACGAATAGTCAATTTTATTAACAGTCAGTAATGTTACTGAGTGTGAATTGAACCATTAACATGAGAGTTTGATTCTGGCTCAGGAC
>CASEMM010000164.1 GCA_949289095.1 uncultured Eubacteriales bacterium
TTTCTCCGCACGCAGTTCCTTACGGTAACGTCTGCCGTCCATTACTGCGCGAAGGTGTTCCTTTGCCTCTTCCATTCCGACGGAAACGAGTTCGGCAAGTTCGCTCAATTTTTCGGAGTTGAGCGGTCCGCCGACGCGGGATTTAAGATCTAAGGGTTTGCCTATATACATATACGTGCGGCGGAAAAACCTCGGTCTGCGGTATATGTATACCGGGACCACCGGAACATTGCCCCTGACTGCGAACATCGCCGCTCCTTTCTTTACTGCAAGCATGGATTCTTCGTCCGCATCTCGGTTGCGCGTTCCCTCAGGGAATATTCCGAGCACTTCTCCGTTTCCCAGAAGAGATACAACGCGCCGTATGGTGGAAAGATCTATATTGCTGCGGTTTACGCCCACAACGCCGAGCCGCGGCAGCAGCCAGCGGAAAAATGCGTGATTGTAAAATTCCTCCTTTGCAATAAAATGCCAGTACATGGGTATGCTCGAAAACGCCGCGGGCGCGTCGAGCAGACTGCGATGATTGAATGCGAGAATATATCCGCCCTTTTCCGGAAGATTTTCCATACCGAGCGCCCTGCCGGGCAGGAGCAGCTTGAGCAACGGATAGAGCACGGTTTTCAGAAAACGGAACCATGCGCGATAATTGCACTTTTTGTCTATCGCCCTGCGATATTTTTCCTTTTTAAGAACTTCGCTCATCTTTCGATAAAAGAGATCATCCTTTCCGCAACTTCCGCTGCGGTCATGTCATCCGAGTTTATTTCTATGGCGTCGTCTGCTTTTTTCAGCGGTGCGATCTTTCGCGTCATATCCCGTTCATCGCGCGCTAATATATCCGTCCTCACTTTTTCGAAAGACACATCCTGCCCTTTCCCGACAAGTTCATCGTACCTGCGCCGCGCACGCGTATCGACGGATGCCGTAAGATAAAATTTATACTTCGCTTCCGGCAATACGCACGTTCCTATATCCCTGCCGTCAAGAACGGAGGAATTTTCCTGCGCCGCAGCACGCTGCAATCCGAGTAGCGCCGCACGAACGCCGGGCAGCGTTCCGAAACGGCTGCCGTAATCGGAAACATCGCCTGTACGAATGACATCCGTCACGTCCTCGCCGTCAAGATACATCCGCTGAATGCCGCCGACAAACTTCGCCTCTATGCGCGTATCCGCAAGTCTGCGCACAACTTCCGCATCGTCCTCGCGCCAACCCTCTCTCTTCGCTTTGAGCCCGACCGTACGGTAAAGCGCGCCCGTATCGAGATAAACAATACCGAGTTTTTCGGCAAGCAGCCTGGCTACGGTGCTCTTTCCCGCGCCGGAAGGTCCGTCTATCGCTATGTTATACTTATTCATCGGCAAACTCCCTGCGCAACGCAGCGGCTTTACCCATATACACATGCACGGCTTCTGCCGCATCGTCCGACGAACACACCGTTATCATCACACGGATACACATAGGAAGGGCGCCTTCTATCCCGGGTTCGATACAGGAAAACAGCGGAGCGGGAAGCGCCCCCGATTCCCTTATCGCCTTTGCCGGATACGATGCGGTAAGATCGGAAGTCGAAGAAATCATTATACTCACGACGTAATCGAACGAATTTTTTTCCTTTATCCTCTTTACGAGCGCGATCGATTTTGCGGCGATTTCTTCTTCGGTATTCGCGTCCGCAGTTATCGCGCCTCTTATTGCGTATACTTTCATTTTTATCTCCCTGCGGCAATGCCCGCGCTTCTTCCCGTGGAGAAAGCGCATTGAAGATTGTACCCTCCGGTAAGCGCATCCACGTCCAGCACTTCGCCCGCAAAATACAACCCTCCGACGAGCTTGCTCTCCATCGTGGACGGATTTATCTCTTTGAGATTAACTCCGCCCGACGTAACTATCGCCTTGTCGATACTTTCCTGTCCCTTTATCGAAAACGCCGTATTCTTTACGCTGAAACCTAACGCGTATCTCTGTGCGCGCGTAACCGAATTGCCCTTTGCGTGAGCAGGAACTCCGCTTTGTGCGATAACATACGGTATAACGGCTTTCGGAAGAAGAGAAGCGAGTATATTCGCAAGATCCTTGTTCCTCATCTCGCCGAAGTCGCTCGTCAGTCTCTCGTCAAGAGTTTCGGGCGACAGTGCGGGTTTGAAATCTATAAGCAGTTTTCCGCCTTTCAGATCCAATCTGTTTATCCTGCCCGAAAGAGTGAGTATTATAGGGCCGCTCACTCCGTCCGAAGTAAACAGCATCTCGCCGAATTCCGAATATTCCGAACCGCCCGCTCTTACGGTCGCTTTGACGTTTCTGAGCGACAGCCCTTCGAGCGCGGAGACGTCCTCGTTCAGCTTTATCGGACAGAGCGACGGCACGAGCGGCACTATCGTATGCCCGAACGAACGCGCTATGACGTAGCCGTCACCCGTGCTTCCCGTGGACGGATAACCGAGTCCGCCCGTCGCCACGATAAGTCGGTCAAACTCATATGTCCCTTTATCCGTCCCGACGACGAACGCGTCTCCTCGCTTTTCCGCGCCGAGCACGCGCGTATCGAAAATTATCTTCGCGCCGTTATTCTCCGCAGCGCGGACGAGCGTCTTTATGACGTCGCTCGATTTATCGCTTGCCGGAAACACGCGCCCGCCGCGCTCCGTTTTGAGGCGCAGCCCGTGCTCGCCCATAAACTCCATGAGCGCCTGCGGCGGAAAGGCAGTGAGCGAACTCATCATGAATTTTTCGCCGCGCACGATATTGGGGAGAAACTCATACAAGGCGCGGTTGTTTGTCAGATTGCACCTGCCCTTTCCGGTTATGTACAGTTTTTTGCCGGCTTTTTCGTTGCGTTCGAGAACGGTCACGTCGCCGCCGCAGAATGCAGCCGCGGCAAGTCCCGCCGCTCCGCAGCCTATTATGCCTACTTTCACAGCGGAAACTCCTCTTTCAACCGCGCCAGCAGTTTATAGTCGTTCATGTCGAGAGTAACGGGAGAAACGGTAACGTGCCCGAGCGCTATCTGCGATACGTCCGTATTTTTGTCCGTCTCTTCGCCGAGCGGCTCGCCGCTTATTCTGAGCATGTTCTCTCCCACCTCCGCAAACATATCAGAATACCTGTTTCTGCCGACGGGAACGACGGACACTCCCGTGTGTCTGCACCGCGGATAGTTAATATTTAGCGCGGTGTAATCGGGCATATCCACGGAGACGAGCGCATCGAGATTGTCCGCAACGAACTTTGCGGCAAGTCCGTACCCGTCCGTAAAAGCTCTGTCGCTGTTGCTGACGGCTATGGAACGTATGCCCATATATGCTCCTTCGAGCGCGGCGCTCACCGTCCCGCTGTATATCACGTCGCTGCCGACGTTCGCTCCCTCGTTTATCCCCGATATTACCAAATCGGGCAGCCCGTCCTTCATGAAGTACAGAGCTGCCAGTTTGACGCAGTCGGCAGGCGTGCCGTCCACGGCTATGCGCAGACGGCAAACGCCCGACCCGAGTATGCGGTAATGAAGCGGCGAATGTACGGATATTCCGTGTCCCGCCGCCGATCTCTGCGACACGGGCGCAATGACGTATACTTCATGCTTCACGCAAAGAGCTTCTGCCGCAGCGCGCAGACCGACGGATTCTATACCGTCGTCGTTGGTAATGAGAATCCTCATACGGGATGAACTTTATCCCTATCGTCGAACACCGACATGTCGACGCCGTGCTTTCTCGCATAACGCGCCTTAAAGAAAGGCATTGACACCTGAGGGAAAAGCGCGTAAGTAAGCACGTCCTCCTCCTGCTCGTAATACATTCCGAGTTCGTCGCGCAGTTTGTCGAGTTCGGGGGGCAGATCGTGAGGACTGTATTTTATCGGGCGCTCGTCGCCGAGGATCTTCTTAATGACTTCCTCGGAAGGCGGAACGGGAAGTTTGCCGTATTCGCCGCGCACCATACCCTTGGTCTCCTTCGTGACCATCTTGTATCTCTCGCCCATGATGACGTTGAGCACAGCCTGCGTTCCCACGATCTGGCTGGACGGCGTTACGAGAGGCGGATAGCCGAGATCCGCTCTTACTCTCGGAACTTCCTGCAGCACCTCTTCGAGCTTTTCGCTCTTTCCCTGCTCTTTGAGCTGATTGATGAGGTTGGAAAGCATGCCGCCGGGCACCTGATAAATGAGCGCGTTGACGTCCACTTTCAGCACTTTTTCGCTGAGGAATCCGTCCGCTTTGAGTCTGTCCGCAACGCCGCGGAAATAAACCGTCAGCTCGTTGAGCTTTTTAAGATCTATGCCGGTGTCGTAATCCGTGCCTTTGAGCGTAGCTACAAGCGGCTCGGTCGCGGGCTGACTCGTTCCGTTGCCGAGCGGCGAAAGCGCGGTATCCACGATATCGCAGCCCGCTTCTATCGCCTTGAGGTTGGTCATATCGCCTATGCCGGCGGTATTGTGAGTATGCAGATGGATGGGCATATCCACTTCG
>CASEMM010000165.1 GCA_949289095.1 uncultured Eubacteriales bacterium
TATGTTCCTCCGTTATATTTTTCTTATAGATTTTATCACAAACGGAACGGGAATGTCCTCCCCGTCCGTTACCGCCGTCTTTCCTTCTCCGGCGTAATACGCCATAAGCGCGGCGGTAATCGCTGCGACGGTTTCCTCCTCGTCCTCCGCATGTAACGGCGCGGACGGCACGGGCTCTGCCGCGCTCTTCTTTGCGGATTTGCTCTTGTCGGGTATCGCTTTTACGATTTTGGAAATCAGCATAAGCAGTACTATGAGTATGATAAGAACCGCAATGACAAGCAGCATTCCTATCACGCTATACAGCGCCATCCAGCCGATCCCTATTTCGTTCCCCGCATCCGCAGACGCCGTAACGCAAGATGAAAGCAGTGCGACTACGTTCATAATCTCACCTCTTGACCACGGAACGCACCGACGCGATCAGATACTGCCTCGTATGAGAGGGGAATATCACCATATCCACGCAGCCGTCCGCAGCGGCGTCCAGCGCCGTGTTATCGTCCGCATACACTTTGGCAAACTTTCTCTCCGCGGCAGCCGTGTTCTTCGCGCGGGCGATCTCCCTTCCGTAAAGCATATATGCCGCAGCTTTGCTCTCCATGGGAGAAACAGCCGCTTTTTCCCACGCGATGACATAGTCGCACGCGCTCTTCGACGCAAATACGGCATAACCGGAACCCGAAGTCTTACCGCATATAAGCGTTATGCCTACGACTCCGAGGTTGTCATAGGTATATATAAGATCTCCGACATTGCGGATAAGATCTCCGGTTTCTTCCGCCGAATCCGCAACCGTACCGGTACAAGCAACGAGATTCACGACCGGCATGCCCGCATTGTCCGCGGTATTGAGAAAATCCGTGATTTTAGCCGCTCCGCGCGCAGTGAGTTTTCCGCTCACTCCCACAACGGCAACGGAAATACCGTCCAGTTTTGCGAAAGCCGTTACGACTTCGGGAGCAATTCCGCCGCGGAGTTCCACCGCGCTGCCTTCGTCGAAAGCCGTCTGAAGTACTTTTTTGACGGACGACGAGTATCCGAGTTCTTCGCATACCCTGTTGGGATCATCCTCCGTTTCTCCGGCTACGTCGCACATGGCTTCGAGCGCTTTTGCAATGAGCGGACGCAGTTCGGATACGTCGCCGACGAGATTGGTAACGGCGCCGCTCGTCTTGTAATGAGTTTTCGCGCCGGATACGTCCTTACCGCTCTCGCCCGAAATAACGAGAGGAGCGGCGGTAGATATTTTCGCCTTTTCAACGGCAATGAACAGATCGGAACATCCGGAGAGATACGCGAGCATTCCGTAACATTTACCCGTCACAGCCGTTATAACCGGCACGTTGCCGTATGCTCTTCCGTAAGCGGAAAGAATCGCTCCGTAACCTTCGAGCGCATCCACGCCTTCCATGACCCTCGCTCCGGCGGAATCGATGAACGACACCAGCGGTAGATCCGCATCGCATGCACGTTTTACGATCCCGGCTATCTTGTCCGCGCTGCGGCGGGATATGCCGCCGGAGAACACTTCGGGATTTATGGCGAGAACGGCAACGTCTCTGCCGTCTATTGCCGCAAATCCGCAATAAACGCCTTCTCCCTTATATTCCCCGAGCTCGTTCGCTCCGCCCGTGAACGCATTCAGTTCCACGAACGACAGTTCGTCGACGACCGCGTCTACGACAGCGCGCACCTTTTTGGTGGCGCGTGCGTATGAGGAGAGCGCGCTTTTCAATCCGGTACTCATTAATAATATAACCTCCGTAACATTTTCGCCAAGTACCATGCGGTATCTTATATGGATTATACACCAACTCGAAACGAAAAACAAGCGGATTGCCGCTTGTTTTCGATTTTTTGCAAATTACATGTTTTTAAGATATTCCACCTCTTCTCTTGTCAGTTTACGGTAAGAACCCCTGTCGACACCGCGCAGACGCAGATCGCCTATCGCAACGCGTTTGAGAAATCTGACGCTCTTGCCGAGCGATTCGAACATGCGCCTTATCTCGCGGTTCATTCCCTCTTTTATCGCAACCTCGACCGTGGAAACATTGGTCTTCGCATCGTATGATACGAGACGGGCGCGGCTTTTACCCGTCTTTTTGCCATCGAGGACAATTCCCCGTCTTATTGCGGCAAGATCGTCATCGGTCACACGCCCCTCCACTTTCGCGGAATACAGCTTTTCTATCTCACTGCTCGGATGCGTAAGCCTGTTGCACAGGTCGCCGTCCGTTGTCAGTATCAGCAGACCCTCCGTATCGTAGTCCAGTCTGCCGACGGGAAACAGACGCGTATCCGGGTAATCCGCCCGGACTATATCGAGCACTGTTTTTCTCCCGCGGTCGTCGGATACAGTGGTAACGCAGCCTTTGGGCTTGTTCATCATAAGATAGACGTGTCCCGACACAGGCGAAACCCTTCTGCCTCCGACGGTCACGACATCGGCGCGGGAAACCTGCGCGGCAAGATCGGTAACGACGCTGCCGTTTACCGAAACTTCCCCGCGTATGACGAATTCTTCGCATTTGCGGCGGCTTGCAAGTCCGCATTCCGCCAGATATCTGTTTATTCTCATATCGTTATTGTACAGCAAACGCGTACAAAATGCAAGTCAATGAGCGGCTCATCCTTACAGGCAAACGGATTTTATCCGCCGAAAGCCTCTTCGATCATGTCGCGGCTCTCCTCGAACATTGGACCGCAGCCAAGCACAACGCAGATTATCCGTCGTCCGTCACGCTCTGCCGACGACACGAGACACCTCCCCGCCGCTTTCGTGTATCCGGTTTTTATGCCGTTGCCGCCCTCGATCGTCCCGAGAATTTTATTCTTGTTCACAAGCGTTCTTTTCCCGCCGTCCGGCGACGGACAGTCGCGGTATACCTTTGTCGACACGATTTCCCTGAACGTATCGTTTTTCATTGCGAACGCGGATATGAGAGCAAGATCCCGCGCCGTCGAATAATGATCGTCGTCGGGCAGTCCGTGCGGATTTACGAAGTGCGAATCCGCAGCGCCCGCCCTCCTCGCCGTTTCGTTCATGAGAAATGAAAATTTCTCTTCACTGCCCGAAATCAGAACGGCGAGAGCTTCTGCGCAGTCGTTGCCCGAACGCAGCATGAGTCCGTACAGCAAATCGATAATTCTCAATCGTTCGCCTTTGCGAAGATACAGCGAACTTCCCTCGGTGCCCACGGCTTCGTCGGGAACGGCGACTTCCTCTCCGAGATCGTCGGCGTTCAATATTACCGTTATTGCCGTAACGATTTTAGTCGTGCTCGCTATCGCGCGTTTTTCCCCTGCGTTTTTTTCGTAAAGAACTCTTCCGTCCGATGCGTCTATCACCACGGCGCTCGCCGCCGTCGTCGAATATGCATTTGCCGATGCCGCCGTCCGTAAAAGAGCTGCCGCAGCGAACAGCAGTGCGGCAAGACAAAACACCGACGCCGTTTTACTTTTTATAAGACGCCGCATCCGCTATCGCCTCCGCAATATCAGGAAGCACGGAGATCGCCTTTTCGAGAAGAGTGCTCTCCGCAACTTTGAGAACTTTATACGAATCGTTTTTACGCACGAGAAAGCCTATCGGAACGACGCTCGCACCCACGCCGCTGCCTCCGGCAAACGGATAACTCGCCACGCCCGCCTCGCCGTACTCTCCGCCTCCCGTAAGCATTCCGAGAGTGACGCGGCTTATCGGCACTATCGTAGTGCCGTCGTCCAGCGTCATCGGTTTGCCTATGACCGTATCTCCGTCCACAAGCGTTTTTATTCTCGCAAACGCAGTTTCCACTACCCGCTCGACGGGCTTCTGTTCGGTATTCAATATCATATCCGCTTCCTCCGTGCGCGTACGCGCATCATGCGTTTCGCCGCGGACGCTCTGCGCGCCGCAGCTGCGGCGAAACTATATATAATATTCGCAGGCGACGCGCCCATTATCCCCTTTGCATGCAGATAAGCGCCGTTTTTTCCGAAATCTGCCCGTATATTGCCGGAAAACTCCACTCTCTGCAAGCCTTTCAGCATCGTTACGCCCGCTGCCGCCGCCATTCTCATGATCTGCACGGCAAACGCCGTTTCCGCATCGTACCCTGCTATACCCAACCGTACGCCGACTCGCATGCGGTAAACATCCACCGCGTCCGCAAGCGGATTGTGCAGATAGCGGAGTACGGAATCCCTGTCGCTCTCGTCCGCCGTCAGTGAAATTCCCACGCGTCTGCCGTTCGCTTTCAGCCACACATATCCGAGAGCCGGCGTAAAACCGTCGAACGCAAGGTCGAGCCGTATAATGCTTATACCGAATACGCATACCTTTATGCGGCACGTTCCCGCCGTTATATCCGCGCGCAGCTCGAAAGATGCGCGCCACTCGCCGCACACTGCGATTATAACGAAAATGAGCGCCGTCAGAAAAACCGTCATACACGAAGTATGGCGGTTTTGCGCTCGGATTATAATGCAATGCGGTTTATTTCCCGTTTCAGCCGTTTTCGCCGGAAGGATCTCCGCTCGGCTCTTTTTCCGCTCCAGGAGTAAGCGTCGCCGCAGCCTCGACGAGGGGCAGATCCGCTTCTATCTTTTCCACGTTTTCGCCTTCGAGAAAATCGGGAGTCTGTTCATCGGGTATTTCGAATTCATTATACAAACTGTCGCCTTCCGTATGTCTGTTTTTAAGTTCAGCTATACTTCGGAGAAGATCGTCGTAATCCGGCAGTTCGTCTATGCTTTCGAGGCGGAAACGTTTGAGAAATTCATCCGTCGTTCCGTACAGTTTCGGATTGCCTATCGCGTCTTTGCGACCCACGACCTCGATAAGTCCGAGACTGAGCAGCGTCTGCATGGTATAATCGCAGTTGACTCCGCGTATGGATTCCACTTCCAATTTGGTAACCGGCTGCTTGTATGCGATTATCGCTATGGTTTCGAGCGTCGCTTTGGAAAGCTCCTTTTCCCTTATGGGATTGAGCACCGCGGCAACCTCATCCTTATAATCGGGATTTGTACCGAACTGCAGTTTGCCGTTGTATTCAAGAAGGTAAATACCGCGCTTTCCGCCGTATTCGGATTTAAGGCGTTTCACGGAAGAGCGTATCTCGCTCTTCTGAAGTTCGAGCGCTTCCGCTATCGCGTCTATTTTCAGCGGCTCTCCCGAAAGAAAGAGAAGAGCCTCGAGAACGTTGTCGATTTTTTCTATATCCATATAGCAGTCAACTCCGGGTGTAAACCGATTTCATCTTTATTCATCCGTTACGCGGGCACTCCGCCCTGCAATTTTTCGAGGTATATCTCTCCGAACACCTCTGTCTGGCGCGCGGTCAGAAATTGCAGTTTCATAAGTTCGAGCAAAGCCTGAAAAGTCGTTATTATTTCGCTGCGCGTGGCGTCCTCGCCGAACAGTTCGTCGAAACAAACTCTGTTTTTCTCTTCCAGCGTGCGGACTATAAACTCCTGTTTTTCCTCCACCGTAAACGGATCGCGCGCTATCTCCTTGGGCGTTCTGTCCAGCGAGCGCCGCTCCGCCCTTTCGAATATCTTTCGGAGAGCTTCGTACAGTCCGTTCATGTCCATGGCTTTGAGTACCGTTCTCTCATCGCCTACGCTCATGTCGGGCAGACGCGAATAAACGTCCACCGTTTCCCGCTCTTTCAGTTTTTCCGTTTCCGCCTTATACAGCTCGTATTCCTCCAAGCGGCGCACAAGCTCGCTGCCGTCGTCTTCCTGTTCGCCGTCCGCCGCGCTTTCCGGTTTGGGCAGAAGAGATTTGGCTTTGATTTCGAGAAGATACGCCGCCATGCCGAGAAATTCTGAGGCTTTATCGAGATCCACGCTGTCTATATCGCGCTCTATGAATTCGAGGAACTGCCCCGTTATGTCCGACACGAATATATCGCAGATGCGTATCTTCGCCCGCTTGATAAGGTGCAGCAGAAGGTCAAGCGGACCCTCGAAAGAATCCAGCCTGACGCGGTAACCGCTGCCCTCTTCAAGCGCGTCCTCATCTATTTCGTAATCTTTTACTTCGTCTCTGTCCATAAAACAAACATAATGCCGGCGCCGTTCGTCACGACAGCGGATACAGATATACCCCGGACAGCACGGACCAGCCGGACACGGGCAATCCGAACATGAGATTGAACAGCTGCTGTATGCTGCCCGCGATACCCAGCGAACCGTACCTTATATAAAGTCCGAGTATATCGACGTATTGCAGCCATGCGGGAGAATCGATATATATGCCGATATAATACACGATAAGGTGCAGCGCGAAAAGGAATATCAGTATATAGTTGCCGTTACGGCGCAGAAAATCTATGAACCGATTGTCTCTCCTCGCATACGCCTCTATGATTTTGAAACCGTCGAGCGGACCGAAAGGAAGCAGGTTGAACAGGAACAGCGACACGTTTACGGATGCGCTGAGCCAGAAGAACCAATAGAAAAAATAATATGCGTACATTGCGGCAGCGGCTTCGCCGATCACGCCGACCGAAAGCACTATCGCAAGGAACAGACAGCTGACGATCATTGCCGCAAGATTGTACGTCACTCCCGCAACGGCAGTCATGAACAGTCCGCGGCGCGGCACTTTGAAGTTGTACGGATTGACGGGAACGGGTTTTGCATAGCCGAATCCCATGAACAAAAGCATGAGAAAGCCGATAGGATCGAAATGCGAAACGGGATTAAGGGTAAGCCGTCCGTTCACCTGCGCGGTCAGATCGCCGTTCCATTTAGCGGCAAGACCGTGTGCGATTTCGTGAGGAATGATCGCAAAGTACACGGCGAGAATAAACGCAAAAAAAGCAATGACCGCCATCAGTACGTCGTCGTAACTATTCAGAATACTGAGAACAAAATACATCCGATTGTCTCCCGCCGAATTTATTTAGAAAGTATACCACTTAATCGCTCGTTAGTCAACCGCTTTTTCGCCCGACGCGCGGCGACTTGATTAAAATTGCATAAGACGCCGTTAAACGAAAAAATCCGCGCTTACCCGCACGGAAAACGCAGAACCGTCAAGTCCGCCGCGCCGAACGGAAATAACCTCGTGCCGCAGATCCGCATAAAAGCGAGATATATGCGCAACAAAAACAATGCGCTAAAATCGGTACGCATAACGAAAAACCGTCGTTCACGCGAAAGCGCCCGCGCCGCGGTTACGCGGTACGGGCAAAACGGCGCGCACAGCTTTGATGCAGGCGGCGCATCACCCGCCGCCGCAACGGCACAAACGAATGCGGCAAAACACAGACCGCACCCGAAGACGGATAAACCCGTACTCACAAGCGCGGCAAAAGTCCGGACAATGCCGGACTTTTACTTATAAACTTATAATTAACCCGCAGATACCGTACAGACATATCGCGGCAGAAGAAGTCAGAACCACAGATGCGGACCTATGCCGAGATATCCGGGCAGACGTACGCCGTCCTTGTCCGCATCTTCCGGCGCATCCGTACCGTCGCGTTTTCTTTTATTCCCGGCGTTTACGCGCGCGTTCATATTCCGCCCCTCAGAAGTTCGCGCAAAACGTCGAGATAACTCCTCTCCGTCAGATCGCCAGTCGTCGCAAGATCGCTCTCGGCAACGACTTCGCCGTTGACCCTTGCGGTCATTCTGCCGACGACGCTTCCTGCAGGAAGAGGAAGTTCGGGCTGACCGATAAGTTCATAAGTTATTTCGGCACTTTCGTCCGAACCGCGTTCCGAAAGGTAAAATCCGTCCGACACCGGAGCCACGCTCACTGCGCCTTCCTTGGAATAAGGGGCTTCGAGT
Organism: uncultured Eubacteriales bacterium; assembly: GCA_949289095.1. Taxonomy (GTDB): domain Bacteria; phylum Bacillota; class Clostridia; order Christensenellales; family Pumilibacteraceae; genus Protoclostridium. Next base: position 7,795 of record CASEMM010000165.1, read on the forward strand.
CTGCAATCGAGTTCGACTCCGGCAAATATCGCCTGACGCATTGTCCAGTTTGCAAAGCCGTAATCGAACAGCGAACACATTTCGGCGTTGCGTTTTTTTGCCGAAGGCGCGCCGGTAATGACTCCTATCAGACGCATGCCGTCTTTCTTCGCCGTCGCGCTCAGACAGTACATCGCTTCATTTGTGAATCCGGTCTTGCCTCCGTCGCACCCTTCATACGAACGAATGAGTTTATTGGTATTCGTAAGCACTGTGTCGCGTCCCGACGGATGATGAAAATCGAACATCCATACTCCGGAATATCCGAAAAAATCTTCGTGTTTTATCAGTTCGCCGAACATTATCGCCGCGTCGCGCGCACACGAATACTGACCGGGCGCGGGCAGTCCCGTGCAATTGACGAATACCGTATCATCCATGCCGAGCGATTCCGCTCTTTCGTTCATCTCCGAAACAAAGCCCTCCACGCTTCCGCTTATCGTTTCCGCAAGAGCAACGCAGGAATCGTTCGCGGACGCCACCACCGCGGATTTCACCAGTTCACCCACGGTATATGTCGCATGCGCGTCCAAAAACGCCTGACTTCCGCCCATGGACGCCGCGTTTTCGCTCACCGTTACCTCATCCGTAAGCGACAGCCCGCCGCCGTCGATGTTTTCAAAAGTCAGCAGCAGGGTCATTATCTTGACCATACTCGCTATCGGACGGTGCTCACGCGCGTTCTTTTCATAAAGGACTCTGCCGGTTCCGGCTTCAGTCAGAACGACGGACGGCGAATCCGTTTCGGGCGGAGCCGCCGCCCACGCTACGGAAGCGGGCATAATACCAGCGATAATGAGAAGAGCCGCAAGACAAAGAACGGAAATAAAAAGAAATGCCGGTCTCTTTTTCAAAACAAAATTCCTCCTTACAGAGGAATTATGCGTATCATATGATATAAATATGTAAAAATTTACAGAAAGAACGAAAACAGAATCAACAGAACCGATTTTAAGATAATAACCGCAGCACATGCCGCGAATATGATTACCGAACTTTTCAGCACCTTTAAAAACGGCGTCGAACATCCGTACCTGCGTTTTTCCAGAGCAATATGCGCGAGCTTTGCAAAAAGCGCGAATTGCAGCATATCCGTAAACAGCGACAGCAGTATGTATGAGATAACGAGCGGGAGCGCAAGCAGACCGAACGACCGCATGACGAGCACGATCGTACCTCCCTGAAAAAACCCTATCGCCACTGTATATGACGCCGTCAATATAACCGAATGCGCAAATCTGCCGATGAAACACCAGACAACGAGCGACAAAAGCGTAAAAATCAGCAAAGGAAAGAAATATCCCGCAAACGCCGCCTGCGTTATGAGCGCGTACACGCCGCCGTTGACGCTCGAAAGCGCATCCTGCGGATCAACCGGCTTGAGCGACGACAGTATCC
>CASEMM010000166.1 GCA_949289095.1 uncultured Eubacteriales bacterium
GGATCTCTCTCAAACTAAACGGAATGAGCCCGGTACAATACCGAACTCATTCGCAAACAATTTAATCTATTATTTTGTCCAAACTTTTGGGGTCATAGCATTCCTTGCAAGGAAGGGTTTCCTCCCCCTGCAAAAAACGCGATTGCAAAAAACGCGGTTGCAAAAAACGCGGTTGCAAAAAACCCGCGATCGGCAAACACGAACGGCCCGCGCATGGGCGCGGGCCGTTCGTGTTTAGGGTTACGACTTCTATGGAGGTATAAGCCGTTTCACAGTCTTTTTATGTCGCCCTCGGCGCTGTCTTTACGTTCCGTTATATCCGGGACGGAGAGGTTTGCGCCGGCGGAGCGGGGAATTACTTTTCCCAGCTCGAATTCACGCTCTTTCCGTGCATCTTGTAGGACGGATCGGGAGAATCGACTTTGCGGATGAGCGACGTATCGACGAGATCCCCGCATTTTGCTTCGAGCTTGTTTTCCGCTTCGAGGGGAAGAACGAATTCGAATTTGTATTTGCCCGTCTGCTTTCCGACGAGTTTTCCGTTGTTATACAGTTCCACTTCGGTTGCGGTGGACGAATACACCTTGACTTTCGTGCTTTCGCCGCAGCGGTTGACGAACCTCTTGCCGCAGATGTGTATGAACGGGTCCTTGGACCAGTGCGCCTTGTAGAGATAGAACGAATCTTTTTTCGTCTTGCGGTCGAACGTAACGAGACCTTTGTGGTTCATACCGGGTTCGCCGCCCTGATTACGCGCGTCTGCCGCGAAGTCGAACATATTCCACAGGTGCGTTGCCCAGAGGTAGGGACGCGCTTCGATGATATCGAGATACTTTTCGTGGAATATGCACTGGAATTCCTCGGTGTTGTCCATGCGGCGGGGCTTTTCGCTGTGCAGGTTCGGCATGGCTTCCGCGCCGTACTCGGACAGTCCGAGCGGTGTGTTCGGGTGAGCTTTGCGGAATCTGTCCAGCTTGACTCCCGCGAGTTTGAAGAAGGGGAGATACCAGCCGTGATAGAGGTTATACGACACGACGTCGGGCACATAATTGAGCTTGTTGCGCACGCGCGTGACTATGTAATCCGCAATGACCGTTTTGCGGGTAGGATCGTAGGAGTGGCAGAAGTCGTTGAGCTTCTTGTGGCAGTCCAGACGGTCGGGACCCGCGCCGTTTATCGTTATCTCGTTGGAAAGTCCCCAGACAACGATGGACGGATGATTGTACTGCTGAGTGATGAGTTCTTTCATCTGGCTCATCGCGTTGGGGCTTGCGCCGTCCATGTGGCGGGAGATATAGGGGATCTCTGCCCAGACGACCATGCCCGCCTTGTCGCAGAGGTCATAGAAGTAATCGTCGTGCTGATAGTGCGCGAGACGTATTGTGGTCGCTCCGACGTCGACGATAAGCGCCATGTCCTCGTCGTGCATTTCACGGGTGAGAGCATTGCCTATTTTGGGTCTGTCCTGGTGACGGCATACGCCGCGCAGAGGATAGGACTTGCCGTTGAGGATGAATCCCTTTTCGGGATCGATTTCGAAGGAACGGAAGCCGATCGACGTGCTCACTTCGTCGACTGCTTTGCCGCCGACGGACAGCACCGCTTTGGCGGTGTAGAGATACGGGTCGATGCGGCCGTTCCAAAGCCTGACGTCTTTGACCGTAAGCTCCTCTTTGTTGCCGCCCTCGGCAACGACCTTGCCTTTGTCGTCGAGTATGGTTACTCTGACGTCGCCTTCTCCGGTGACGAACGCTTCCGTCGTGACCTTGCCGTCGCTGCCGGATACCGTCGGAGTGACTTTGATTCCGGGGCCGCCGAACCAGTCGAGATCGAAGTGATTCTTGTTTACGACGATGAGCGAAACGTCGCGGTAAATCCCGCCGTAGAACGTGAAGTCCGCTTTCTGAGGATAGACCGTCTCGTTCTTGCGGTTGTCCACCTCGACGACGAGATCGTTTTCGTCCTGCATGAGATCGGTAACGCGCACGCGGAACTTGGAATAGCCGCCGTCGTGCGAGCACACCTGTTTGCCGTTGAAAGTGACTTTGCACGACGAATTGACGCCCTTGAATTCAAGGTACGCGTCGTCGGCTTCGGTCATTTCGGGACGGGCGATTTTGCGGGCGTACGTGCATACGAGTCTCTTGTAGTCGTTGCCGCCGTCCTGCCCGTCGATGCCGTTCCAGGTGTGAGGGACGTCGACATCCGTCGTAACGCCCTCTTTGGTGAATTTCCAGCCTTTGTTGAGGTTAATGAATGTTCTCATTATAAGGTCCCCTTTTTGCGATTTTCTATATTATAACACATATTTTGCTTTCAATCAATTGCATTTTTTGATGAGAATCCTTGCAAATTTTACACAAATTCGGGAAGAGGACGTTTTTCGGCGCATCTGACCGCCGCGACGGACGGAAAAATTCATGCGCGCGCAATCGAAAATTTCCGCGATATTTAATATCCTTTTAAGTAAACGGCTATATTATAACGCATGTAAAGCGGGTGACGCTTTACCCTGAAACAGCCGTATCATCCATCCTCAAGGGAGTCCTGCGTTAAAGTGTCCGAAAGGCCTGCAGGACTCTTTTTTTCATTTTAACGGCAGTTTAATTATATGGGACTATATTGTGTTTACAAAGCGGCGAAGCTGTGATATAATCATTTAAGGAGAAACCGACGATGAGAGTGTTGATCGTTGAAGATTCGGTGAGTCTCACCGACGCATTGGAAAGCGTGCTCAAAAGGGAAAAGTTTACCGTCGAGATTGCGCACGACGGAGAGGAAGGAGTCGCCTATGCCGAAACGGGCGTATATGACGTTATACTCATGGACGTCATGATGCCGGTAAAGAGCGGCATAGAAGCGACCAAGGAGCTTCGAGCCAAAAAAATAAACACGCCTATCATAATGCTGACGGCGCTCAGCGAGGAAAGCGACAAGATCGCGGGGCTCGACTGCGGCGCGGACGATTATATAACCAAGCCGTTTTCCATGTCCGAACTGCTTGCGCGCATACGCGCCGTGACGCGGCGCAAGGGAGATATAATCCCGGAGGACGGACTGAGTTACGGCGGAGTCACGCTCAATCTCTATACTTATATGCTGTCGTCAGGCGAAAAACAGATCAAACTGAGCAAGAAAGAGGCTGAAATAGTGCGCTATTTCTTCGAAAAGCCTTCGTTCGTCGCTCAGCGCGATCAGCTGATAAGCAAGGTGTGGGGATTCGACAGCGAATTCGAATCGAACAATCTCGAGGTTTTCATTTCTTTCCTTCGCAAAAAGCTTCGCTTCCTTGACGCCGGATTCACTATCGTGCCCGTGCGCGGCGTCGGTTACAGGCTGAGCGAGCCGAAGGAGAGCTGACGGCGCTTTCGCGCACAAGGAAGAGGACGGATATGGCGACTAAAAACGGGGGAGAAAAAAGACGGTCGGCGACCGAAAAACTTTTCCGCAGAATGCAGACGAGATTCACCGTACTCGTTGCCGTTATCTGTTTCGTGCTGGTATCGGTGTCTTTTATCGCAATGACTATCGTAAATACCGTCGTCATGGAGTCGTCCGTGAACGGTATAATGATAGAGGCGATGCGCTTTGCCGAGGGGATTTACCTCGACTCCGACGCGGCGAACGAGAACGAAAGTCCGGAAGAGGGACCTATGCCCGATTGCCTCGTCGTGGTGGAGCATGACGGGGAATACGATATAATAGGCGCGCTCGGCAGCGAGATAACGTTGACCGACGACGATCTGCGGACGCTCATGGCGGCGGCTATGAGCGGCTCGGACGGCATCGATCTCGGCGACCTGCGCGTGCGCATAAGAGCCGACATAGACGGTACCGGAACGCGCGGCTACAATGTTTACGCGTTTTATGACTTCACGGACAGATATTCGATATACGTCACGCAGACGCTGGGCATGCTGTTCTCTTTCATCGGGCTTGCCTGTCTGCTGTCGCTGTTTTCGTATATGATGTCCGGTGTAATGCTCGCTCCCGCGCGCGAAGTGCTCGTAAGACAGAAAGATCTCGTCGCCAACGCCAGCCACGAACTGAAAACGCCGGTTACGATAATAAACGCCAACCTCGACGTAATAAAGAACGCTCCGTCCGATGCGGATAACTCAAAGTGGATAGCCAATATTGAATCGCAGACCAAACGCATGAACAGTCTGATCATAGAGATGCTCGAAATGAGCAGCTTCGAATCGAACGCGTACGTTCCCGAAATCAGGGAATTCGATCTCGGCGAACTGACGGAGGGTTACTGTCTGTCTTTTGAGGCGGCTTGCTACGAAAAGGGAGTGAGCATAGCATACGAGTGCGAGGGAAGCACGGTAGTGCGTTCGGACGAAAAAGGATGGTCGAAACTCGTATCCATACTGCTCGACAATGCAGTCAAATATTCGCCGGATAACGGGCGCATAGACGTAAATATAGTCCGGAAAAAGAAGCACGTGTATCTCAATATAAGCAACGACGGTGAGATACCGAAAGATAAAATCGATAAGATATTCGACAGATTTTATAAGGCGGGCGACGGTTCGGGCAGTTTCGGACTCGGTCTTGCCATGGCGAAAGTAATAACCGCGGGAATGAACGGAAGCATAACCTGCGGCAGTTCGGACGGCCGTACCGTGTTCACGGTATGCGTGCCGCTCAGAGAAATACGCGAAGCGCCGCGCAAGGAGGGGACGGAATGAAAAACGGCATTTACGGCAGCATAAGCGAACTTATCGGCGATACGCCGCTGCTCGAACTGCGCGGCTATGCGAAAATGACAGGCGCGTGCGCGCGCATACTGGTCAAGCTGGAAAACCGCAATCCCGCGGGCAGCATAAAGGACCGCGTCGCGGAGTTCATGCTGGATGATGCGGAGCGCAGCGGCAGACTGAAACCGACGACGGTCGTAATAGAACCGACGAGCGGAAACACCGGCATAGGGCTTGCCGCTCTTTGCGCGGTGCGCGGTTACAGGCTCGTCATAGTCATGCCGGATACCATGAGCGTCGAACGGCGCAAGCTGATGGCTGCTTACGGCGCGGAACTCGTTCTTACTCCGGGCGCTCTCGGAATGTCCGGCGCGGTCGCGGAAGCGGAGCGTCTGGCTGCCGAAAACGAGGACAGTTTCATTGCGGGACAGTTCGTCAATCCCGCCAATCCGGAAGCTCATTACCGCACTACCGCTCCGGAGATATATTCCGCCGTCGGCGATAAACTCGGCGCGTTCGTGGCGGGAGCGGGCACGGGCGGTACGGTCACGGGTGTGGGCAGATACATGAAAGAGCATTGCCCGTCCGCGCTTATCGTCGCAGCCGAGCCGGCAGAGAGCGCTGTGCTTTCCGGAGGGATGGCGGGAGCGCACGGCATACAGGGAATCGGCGCGGGATTCGTTCCCGGCGTTTACGATCGGTCCGTTGTCGACGAAGTGCTCGCCGTTACGACCGCAACGGCTGCGGAGACTTCCCGCACGGTAGCGAAAACCGACGGACTGCTCGCCGGTTTCAGCGGAGGCTGTAATATTTACGCGGCAGGGCTCGTCGCCCGCCGCCCGGAGCTTGCGGGCAAATTCGTCGTGACGGTTCTGCCGGACGGCGGCGATCGCTATCTCTCGACGGATCTGTATTGAACGGCACGGCGGATTTTCCGTATAACGCGCCGAACGCATTGTATCGTTCCCGTACTCTCCGGGTTAATAGGAATAACGAGATAACGCGCCGCGCCCGAAAACGGGCGCGGCTGTTTTGCGGCTGTTCCGATTTTTCGTCCGTACCGCTAAAATGCGTCACAGCTGTTCGATATCGGCTATTTTTCCCGATTCGAATATGAACGAGAATCCGTCCGCTCTGCCGTTTTCCTCCGGTGCGAGAAAGTGAGTTGCGCGGATATCTCCGTAAGGATTGGGCGCGATCGCCGAGTACGGCGAGAAAAAGTCCGCGAGAGCTTCGTCGGTCACCGATTCGCCGAGTTCTTTGGTCATCATCGCGCGCGCGGCGGGTATGTCGCCCGATTTTACTGCGCCGAAAAATCGTTCCGCCGCATCGGCGGGCGGCGGCGCGGACGGGGAACGGGGCGAATATACATAGTTATGCCGTTCGTTGAGCGTCAGAATATATCTGTCCGCGCCTGCCTCGAACGTGCGGGCGAGCGGCGTGTTGCTCGCCGCTTTTCCGCCGATCAGCCTGACCGTATACGGCAGAAGCATTGCGTCCAGCGGCAGCGCGGTGACGTACAGCGGCGAGGACGACGGATAGGAAAGAGGAGCGGGCCGTTCGTTGAACGCGCCGTTGAGAAACATCACGCACGCGAAGCGCGGAACGAAAGCGTACATTATTCTCATACCTTATTATATTGTTTCCGGCGCTTCCGTATGACCGCGCAGACGTTTTGCCGCCGTATGAAGTAAATGCCCGCGGACGGTAAACGGTAAGCGGCGCGCGAGCAATCCGCCGTATGCCGCGGGCAATGGGAAAACGAGTGCTTCCGACGTTTCCGCGTATCGGGATATAACGCGCGGGTTCGTATTCGTAAATATTATATATATAATTAAAGATCGCGCGCGAGGCGATGGTTTCCTACGGTATGTCCCGTTTTTTCGAGTATTTTCCGTAAAATTTATTTGAAAAATTTGTGAAATTTGCTTGACTGATATTGACGCGTCTGATACAATATATAGGCTGCATTATAGCGCGCAGCGAAAATAAAGCGAAAAAGCGGAAGAATCCGGAGGTTACCGCATGACCGCCGCGGCTTGGGCGGGGCGGAGAACTTCGGAGGACGCGTGAGGGGACGCGATCCCCGTTCGCGGACGGCCTTGTTCGGGCGGCGATGAACCGCCTTTGAATATGCGGCAAAAAAGAAACGCGCGACAGGGTTGTCTTAAAAGTCAAAACGGAGGAATTAAACAAATGCGCAGCAATCAGAAAATTCGGATCAAGTTAAAGGCGTACGACCACGAGCTTCTCGACAAGAGCGCTCAGCGTATAGTCGACACCGTAAAGTCCACGGGGACTAAGGTGAGCGGACCCGTACCCCTTCCCACCGACAGAGAGGTGATAACCGTTCTCCGCGCGGTGCACAAGTACAAGGATTCGAGAGATCAGTTCGAGATCAAAACGCACAAGCGACTGATAGACATATACAGTCCGTCGAGCAAAACGGTGGACTCGCTTATGAAGCTGGATCTTCCCGCAGGC
>CASEMM010000167.1 GCA_949289095.1 uncultured Eubacteriales bacterium
ACTCAGCAATAGGATTTTTATCCGGATTCACCGTCATAAGCCGCCGCAGCGCACCGCATAACGGCATGGCGATACCGCACACAGCAGTGTGCGGGCATTGGACCGCATATTATGTCACGCATAATACTCTGAAATGTACACAGATTATGCTTGTATAATCCGTTTTTATATTGCAGAAAATAAAACTCTTCGGGACTCATCCGATAAAGCAAAATTGTCCCGAACTCAATGTTCGGGGCAAGCGCGCCTTGCGTATCGTTATCCGTTATGCCTCATCCTGTTCCGCCGTCGGATCGAAATCCCAGAGCGTCATATCGAGATCGTATTCGTAATCGTCGCGGTACGCCTTGAATGTTCCGGCATTACCCGTTTCGGACGTATCGTTCGAAGTACGGGTAAGTTCTATGTAGAAATTCCAGTCGCCTACCGCGGGATTTTCGTTTGCAAAAACGGCGGAATCCGCAAAAAAGGATGCCGCCGTTTCAGGCTTAATTAAGTTAAGATTATATACAACCGCTCCTGTGTCTTATAAGATTACGACAGGATGATCGGCATACGAAATTCGCAGTGTTTTTCGCGGGAGCGTTTTCAACGCATCGAAAGAATTATGTCGCTCGCAAGAACGCTCCACTCCCCTCGGGATACCGCGGCACGCTCGCCCGCCCTGCCGAACTCGTAACAGGCGGTTACCGCTGCCATAAGCGGATCGGAGATGTTCGCGGCAAGCGCGGCGGTAAGTCCGGAAAGTACGTCGCCGCTGCCCGCCTTAGCCATTGCCGGAGTGCCCGTGACGTTTATGAACGTACGCACGCCGTCGCTTATCACCGTAGTCGCGTTCTTCATCGCAACGACGGCATTCAGTCGGCGCGCAAGACAAGCCGTGCGTTCCGTGTCGGGCAATGCGCCGTCGTCGCGCATCAGCCGCGCAAATTCCGCAACGTGCGGCGTGAGTATGAGCGAACACTTATGCCCGTCCGCTGCCGAAAGATCGCGCGCGAGCGCGTTCAGTCCGTCGCCGTCTACAACGAGAGTACCGCGGAAATTCCGTGCAATATACGATATTATTCTTATGAGATCGTCGTTTTTACCCATTCCCGGACCGATTACTATCGAGGACGCTTTGTTCATGACGCGGTCGAGCGCGCTCTCGTCGTATAACATACGTCCGCAGTCGTCAGGCATGAACATCAGCAGCTCCTCTCTGACACGCGCCTGATAGACCGCCGCAAGCGATCCGGGCACGCAGAGAACGGCATAGCCCGCTCCGCCGCGAAGCGCCGCCTGAGCGGATTCGTGAGCGAGGACGGACGCACCCGGCATCGTCGGGCTTCCCGCGATTATCTTTACGCTGCCGTAAGTGCCCTTATTGGATACCGGCTCGCGCGCTGGCATTGCCGTATCGCCCTCTTCGGCAATAAAAAAATCCGCTTCGCCCGCATCGACGCCTATGTCGCAAAGCGTCACTCTGCCCGAATAATTCTTTCCTTCGGCGAGATACAATCCCTGTTTAAGCCCGATAAAAGTCAGCGTTTCGTTTGCTTTCACGGCAATTCCGTGCGCCCTGCCCGTGTCCGAATCCAGCCCCGTAGGCACGTCCACCGACACGATATACGCGCCGCTGCCGTTGATTTTTTCTACTATGTCACGCATAATACCCGTCACTTCACGGGCACATCCTATGCCGAGCATGCCGTCGACAACGAGATCTTCCGCCGTGACGCGCACTTCTTCCGCCGATGACGGAAAGCATATGTCCGCGCCGAGAGCGGTCAGCGCGGCAAGACGTTTATTCACGAACCCGTTGCGCTTCTCTCCCACCGAATACACGGTCACGTCATACGCCCGCTCGATAAGCAGATGCGCCAGGCTGAGCGCATCGCTGCCGTTGTTGCCGCCGCCCGCGAGAATGACCGCGCGCCCGAACGGCACGCGGATAACGGCGTCGCACAGACGCGCCGCCGCGCGTTCGATCAGTTCGTCCTCTCCGACGAACTCGTGCGCGCGCTTTTCCGCGCGGCGTATGCTCTCCGTCTTATATACTTTCTTCATTTTCCGTCTCCTTTCCCAAAGAGCGCACTGCGGCGCGCACGTCCTCCCACTCGAAGCCCTTGGACGACAGGTGCGCGCACAGTCTGCGGTAATCGTATTCGTGAGTGCGCAGATATTTGCGCGCGGCGCGTTCGGCAGCTTCACGCTGATCCCCTACTTCTCCGAGTGCGGCGTCCACCGCCGTTTCGTCAGCTCCGAGCAGGGCGAGATCGCGGCGCATGCGCAGCTTGCCGCGCGTGCCGCTCTTTCCTTCGACGTAACTGCGGACGAATTCCGCGTCGTCTATATATCCGTATTCTTTCAGTTTGCTCACTGCTGCTCCGACCGCCGGCTCGGAATACAGCTTATCGGCAAGATATTTTCTCACTTCGTTTTCCGTGCGCATGCGCTTTGCCACATATGCAAACGCCCGCGAAAGCGCGCTCTCCGTTTCGCTCTCCGACACCAGCCGCGCAAGCTTTTCCGCGCTTATTTCCGCGCCCGTTTCCACTCCGCCCGCCTTCGCCGTCACGGCTTCGAGCGCCGCCGCGAATTCGCCGTCTATATACACGTTCACGCGGCTCTTCGCCCTCTTCTGCGGTCTGATTTCCGTTACTCTTCCCATAACCGAATAATAGCACAGACGAAACGAAATGTCAAGAAGCGCGCTCCGCAACCGCGCCGTACGCGGGTTTAGGGAAAAAACAGCGAGCAAGGCGGGCAAATAATTGACAAACGGCGCGCGTTAAAGTATTATATCCTTATTATGATCATAGACAGGATAAAAGAAGCGCGGGAACGTCTCGCTCCCGTAGTACAGAGAAACAGACTGGATCACTCGACGACGTTTTCGGCAATGACGGGCGGAGACGTTTATCTCAAATGCGAAAATCTGCAGAAAACGGGCTCGTTCAAAGTACGCGGCGCATATAACAAAATCGCCAAACTCGCAGAGGACGGCAGAACAAAGGCAATAGTTGCATGCAGCGCAGGCAATCATGCGCAGGGCTGCGCGTTCGCCGCATCCGCCATGGGCATGAAAGCGACGATAGTCATGCCCCGCACCACCCCGATCGCAAAAATCAACGCTACCGAAGGATACGGAGCGAAAGCCGAACTTTACGGCGACTGTTACGACGACGCGTATCTCCGTGCGCGAGAAATCGAAAAGACGGAAGGCGCAGCGTTCATTCATCCGTTCGACGACGAGGACGTAATTGCCGGTCAGGGCACGCTCGGACTGGAAATGCTCGAAGAAGTCCCCGATCTCGACTGCATAATCGTCCCCGCGGGCGGCGGCGGTCTGCTCGCAGGCGTGGCGTTCGCGGCAAAGTCCGTCAATCCGAACGTGCGCGTCATAGGCGTACAGGCGGAAGGCGCGCCCGCGATAGCGCTGTCTTTCCGTGAAAAGCGCCATATTTCCACGGAAAGCGTGTACACCATTGCCGACGGTATCGCTGTCAAAAACCCCGGCGAAATAACAATGAAACTCATCGACGAATACGTCGACGACGTAATGACCGTCAGCGACGGCGACATAGCTTCCGCAATAATCCATCTCATAGAGCGCACCAAACTCGTTGTCGAACCTGCCGGCGCCACTCCCCTCGCGCTGCTACTGTCCGGCAAGCTCAACGTGCGCGGGAAAAAGGTGGCATGCCTGCTTTCGGGCGGCAACATAGACGTGTCGACCATCGGCAAGATCATCGACCGCGGTCTTGTTTCGCGCGGACGCAAAATAGAGTTTTCCATACAGTTACAGGACAAGCCGGGCATGCTGGAAAAAGTGTCCAGAATACTCGCCGCGGAAAACGCGAACGTCATTTCGATCACCTACGACCGAATGAGCGCCGATCTCGAACTCGGAGAAACGATATTGCACATCGGCTGCGAAGTCGGCGGAAAAGAGCATGCGATACGCGTCGCAAAAGCTCTCACGGACAGCGGACTCAAAGTCCTGGACAACGGAAGAAAGGGCCGATCAAGG
>CASEMM010000168.1 GCA_949289095.1 uncultured Eubacteriales bacterium
CTGCGGAAGAGGCGTCTGCGGATGAAGCTCCGGACGAACCGGCTGCGGAAACGCCGGTCGCGGAACAGCCCTCCGAAAAAATCGCCGAAGAGGAACCGCAGACGGAACAGCAGTCTGCGGACGGTTCCGCGGACGAACAGCCTGCCGAACAAGCCCCGGATGAGCCGGCAGCCGCCGAAGAGGCTTCCGTTTCCGCCGCTGCGGGCGCCGCGTCGTCCGACGCGTCCAGGGGACGCAAAAACAAGCCGGTTGCAGGAGCGTGGACTGTTGAATACAAACGCGACGGCGAATATATAGCCGTGCTGTGCGCTAAGAACGGAGAACTCATGCTTTCGAGCGAAACGTACACGACGGAGGACGGAGCGCGATCGGGCATACAGACGATTGTGCGCAATATAGCGGAGAGCGGCACGTTCGTCATATACCGGGATAAAAACGACAATTATTATTTCAAGCTCAAAACGTCCGGGAACAAGCTGCTCTGCGTCGGCGAAATATACAAATCCCGCGAGCAGTGCGAAAAAGCCGTCGAATCCGTCAGAAGACTGGCGGCGGATGCACCCGTATCCGATTTCGTGCTGACGAGCGACGAATACATAGAATACGTTCCTTCGCCCATCCGCGTGAGCAAGAACGCCGCTCCGGGCAAATGGCAGATAGAAAAGACGGCGGAGGGCAGGTTCAGGGCTAAACTCTTTGCCGGCAACGGACAGCTCATGCTTGCGACGGAAGAGGTTGCGTCCGCAAAGACGGCGTCGGGTTCGATAGATTCGGTCGTAAAGAACGCCGCTGACGGAAATTTCGTCATAGACCGCGACAAGTTCGGGCGTTACTATTATAAGCTGCGCAACGCAAAGAAGAATATGATATGCATAGGAGAGACGTACGATTCGCTTTCCTCGTGTATCAAAGCCATAGAAACGGTGCGCCGTTATTGCTCGACCGCCGCAAAAGCGTGACCGCATAATACAAGCGTGAAACAGTCGCATCCCGTCCGCAATGCGGACGGGATGTTTCGCACGCGGCGCGCCGCACGCATATATTAACGTAAGGGGACGGCAACTTCGGAGAGAAGCCGTCATTTGCTTGAAAAAAAACGGCAAACGGAGTATACTGTATGAGCAGGGTGTTTCTATCCTCTCTGCTGTCCGCCGGAGTGGGCGGTGCGGCGGAGGCGGAAATCGTGTCAGATCCTTCCGCATTCTCTTATCGTCCGGGCGATGTCGTGCTCGGATTCGGAACGAACGTTATCGCGTCTGATGCCGGTGTGAGCGGAAGAGTTCTGCTGATGCGTAACTCCGGAGTGAGTATCGTGGGAGAGTACGTGCGCGCGGAAAGCGGCACGCCGTTATCTTACGTCGCTCGCAGAGCCTGCGAGGCGGGGCTGGGCGGGCTGGAATGGGCGACGGGAATACCGGGCAGCGCGGGCGGCGCCGTAGTTACCAACGCGGGCGCGTTCGGCGGAGAAACCGGGGAGTTCGTGCGTTCCGTGAGCGTCATGACGGAGCGCGGAGAACGGGTCGTCACGGCGGACGCACTGAAATTTTCCTATCGTTCGGTAAGCGGACTGCCGGAGGGCGCAGTCACGCGCGTGGTGTTCGGGCTGCATGCGGACGATCCCGTAAAGCTGTTTGCCCGTGCGGAAGAGTATGCGCGCAAACGCAGGGCGTCGCAGCCTGCGGGGCGCAGTGCGGGAAGCACGTTTCTCGCCGTCGGGGGAAAAAGCGCGGGGTATTACATAGATCGCGCGGGGCTCAAGGGCTGCCGCATAGGCGGAGTGCGAGTCAGCGAAAAACACGCGAATTTCATACTGACTGACCGCGGCGCAAAGGCTGCCGACTGGCGCGCTCTCGCCGATTCGATAAAACTGAAAGTGTACTCCGTTTTCGGCGTGAAGCTGAAAGAGGAAGTACGGTACATAGGTGAATTCACATGATATACGGGGACTATCATACACATACGACATACAGCCACGGCAAGGGAAGCGTGGAGGACAACGTCAGAGCTGCGATTGCGGCAGGGCTAAGGGAGATTGCGATCACCGATCACGGTCCGAGGCATCTGCTTGCCGGGATAAAACTCCGCCGTCTGCCGGATTTTTTTGCGGACATAGAGCGCATGCGGGAAAAGTATCCCGATGTGCGGATATATGCCGGAATGGAAACCGATTTTCTGTCTCCCCGCGGTGAGATCGATCTTCCGGAAGAATATGCGGACAAGTTCGATATCGTGATCTGCGGATATCACAAAGGTATACGCCCGCTTAAAGCGAGGGACGTTCCGTTCTTCGCGGGCAATCTCATAACCAAAAACTCGCGTAAAACGCTCGTCCGCAATACGGACGCATACGTCAACGCCCTTGCCCGCAACGACATAGACATAATTTCCCATCCGTGTCACGACTGCCGGATAGATCTCCGCGCTGTGGGAGAGGCGGCTGCGGCGAGGGGAACGCTGATGGAGCTGAACGGCAAGCGCGTGTCAATGACGGCGGACGAGCTCGTTATGCTTGCTTCTCTCGGCTGTCGGTTTATTCTCGATTCGGATGCGCATTCCCCCGATAAAGTGGGAAACGTCGAAATAGAGCGTGAGGTATGGGAGCAGTCGGGCTTGCCTGACGGGCTTATAGTCAATCTCGGAACCGCGCCGTCGTTTCCGCGCGGCAAGCAGGAGCGTGTGAGAAAATGACGGAAAACATAAGCAAACGCGCAAAGGCTGAACTGGCGGAGATATATCCCGCGTCGCGCACGGATGCGCTTGCCGAGCTGTCCGCGCTCATGCATACGGCGGGAAGTCTGCGCATAGGCAGGGGAAAGGACGAGGCTTTCATATCCACGGATAATCCCGGGCTGCCGCGCCTTGCAAAGGCTCTCGCGCTGACGCTGCTCATTTCCGCACCGAGGACGGTCCGAGGCAAGCATACGGAAATCGTTTTTCCGCACGGAGTACGGCTGCTTACCGATCTCGGTATACTCGGCTCCGACGGGTCGGGAGTAACGGGGATAAACGGCGTGCTTCCCGCACTCGTGCGGCGCGACAGCGCGAAGAAATGTTATCTGCGCGGCGCGTTTCTCGGCGGGGGATTCATATCTCTCGGCAGAAACAATCACATGGAGTTCGCGTTTTCCGGAGAGCGGCTGCGGGACGACGTCGCCGCATTGCTCGAAGGGGTGACGGGCGGTGCCGGAAAAGGCGTGCGCGGAGGCAGATACACACTGTACATCAAAAGCAAGGAAAAGATAAGCGACGCGCTCGTATATATGGGAGCGACTAAAGCCGCGCTTGCAGTGCAGGAAGAGATGGTGCACTCGTATATGGGCAAACGCGCGGCAGCGGCGCAGAACTGCGACGTAGCCAATATAGACCGCGCCGTGGAAGCCGCAGTGCGTCAGATAGAAGCAATAGAATACATCGATCGCCGCATCGGGCTGGACTCGCTCGGCGAAAAACTTGCGACAACCGCGCACCTGCGCGCATCTTCTCCCGAAATGAGCATGGGGGAACTTGCAGAGGTGCTGGGCGTGAGTAAGTCGTGCGTGAGCCACAGGCTTGCACGGTTGACGGAAATGGCGGAAAAGCTCGGAAGAACTGGCGGAGGAAACAAATGAGCGAAGAAAAGAAGAGATTCGTACATCTGCATCTGCATACGGAGTATTCTCTGCTTGACGGCGCGACGAAAATAAGCAAACTGTTCGCGCGCTGCGCGGAACTCGGGCAGCCGGCAGTGGCGATAACCGATCACGGCAACATGTACGGCGCGATGTCCTTTTTCAAGGAAGCGGAGGCGTTCAACAAGAAATCCGATTTCAAGGTTAAGCCCATAATCGGCTGCGAGGTATACACGGCGCCCGACCGCACGGAGCGTCCCGCGCCGGGCGACAAGTCTTATAAAGCCAATCACCTCATACTGCTCTGCAAGAACGAAACGGGCTATCACAATCTCATAAAACTCGTTTCCGCAGGATTTACCGAGGGCTTTTACCGCAAACCGCGCATAGATTTCGGACTGCTCTCGCAGCACAGCGAGGGACTTATTTGCCTTTCCGCATGCGTCGCCGGCGAACTTCCGCAGGCGATACTTGCGGGGGACATAGACGGCGCGGATGCGATAGTCAAGCGATTCAAGGCGCTTTTCGGCGACGACTATTACGTCGAGGTTCAGGACCATAATCTGCGTTCGCAGAAGACGGTGCTGCCGTATCTCATATCCGTCGCGCGGGCGAACGGCGTCAAGATCGTCGCAACCAACGACGTTCATTATCTGCGCAAAAAGGACGCGCGTACGCAGAAGGTCATGCAGTGCATAGCTTTCGGCGACAACCTTCCGCCCGACGAGGACAAAGAAACGGAAGTTACGGAGAGCGCGGACGGCGTGGACGACGACAGTTATTTTCCCACCAAGGAGTTCTATCTCAAATCACGCGAAGAAATGGAAGAGGTGTTTCCCACGCTCGGAGAGGCTCTGGACAACACGCTCGAAATCATGGACAAGTGCGGCGACTGCGCGCCGTTCTTCAAGCGCAAGATGCTCTATCCCGTATACGATCCTCCGGGAGGCATGTCGAGCGGGGAATATCTGCACATGCTCATGGAAGAGGGGCTGAAAAAGAAGTACGGCACTATAACCGAAGCCGTACGCGAACGCGCGGATTACGAGTTCGGCATCGTCAGCGAGATGGGCTTTGTAGATTATTTCCTCGTCGTGTGGGATTTCATACATCACGCGGAGAGCGTGGGCATTCCCGTAGGTCCGGGGCGCGGAAGCGGCGCGGGCAGCATAATCGCTTATGCCATAGGTATAACCAAGATCGAACCGCTCGGATTCGACCTGTTTTTCGAGCGCTTTCTGAATCCTGAGCGCGTTTCCAATCCCGACTTCGATATAGACTTCTGCGTGGAACGGCGCGGCGAAGTTATAGAATACGTCCGCGAAAAATACGGCGACGATCACGTTTCGCAGATATGCACGTTCGGCACTATGGCGGCGAAGGCTGCGATAAAGGACGTAGGCAGAGTGCTTAACGTGCCGTTTTCCGAGATGAACAAAATAACCAAGCTGATGCCCAAAATGATGGGTAAGCTGACGATAGAACACGTCCTCGGAAGAAAAACCGATAAGGACGGCGTTAATCACGAAGTGCCCGAACTGCGCGAACTTTATGACAGCGATCCGACGCTGCGCCAGGTCATAGACCTTGCGATAGAGCTGGAGGGCATGCCTCGTCAGACGGGTCTGCACGCCGCGGGCGTTATAATATGCCGCGATCCGATAGCCGATCACGCGCCTCTCGCAATGAACGGTCAGGGTGTCGTCGCATGTCAGTATAACATGGTACAGGTGGAAGAACTCGGACTGCTCAAGATGGATTTCCTCGGTCTTATGAACCTGACCGACATAAAGAAGGCAATAGATCTGGTGGAACAGGATACGGGCAGAAGAATAGACTTCTACTCCATGAAATACGACGATCCCGAAGTATACAGGATGATAGGCGAAGGAGACACTCACGCCGTATTCCAGCTCGAAAGCGGCGGGATGAAGAGTTTCATGCGCGATCTTAAACCGGACTGTATCGAAGATATCATAGCGGGTATATCCCTGTACCGTCCCGGTCCGATGCAATATATCAAAACGTACGTATATAATAAAAAACACCCGGACGAGATAAAATACAAACATCCCGCGTTAAAGAAAAATCTCGAGGCGACTTACGGCGTCATGGTCTATCAGGAACAGGTCATGAACATCTGCCGCGAACTTGCCGGGTATTCGATGGGCGGCGCCGACTCCATCAGGCGCATGATGAGCAAAAAGAAACAGGCCGCGCTTGCGGCTGAGCGCGTGACGTTCGTTCACGGCGGTACGTTCACCAACGAAAAGGGCGTGACCGTGAACGTGTCCGGCGCGGTGGCGAACGGAATGAGCGAAGCCGATGCGGATCAGCTTTTTTCGGAGATGATGGATTTTGCGTCGTATGCCTTTAACAAATCGCATGCGGCGGCATACGCTTACGTCGCGTATCAGACGGCGTATCTGAAATGTCATTACCTCAAAGAGTTTATAGTCGCCGTGCTGAACAACCGCATAAACAAGATAGAGGAAATAACCAATTATCTGATATATCTCAAACAGAAGAACATCAGGGTGCTTCCTCCCGACATAAACAAATCCATAGTAGGGTTTTCCGTCGAGGGCGACTGCGTCCGCGTAGGACTTGCCGCGGTCAAGGGAGTGGGGTCTTCCATAATGGAAGAGATGGTTGCCGAAAGAAACGCCAACGGACCGTATAAGGATCTTTACGCGTTTCTTTCGCGCATGTATAACGTCAAACTTAACAGCCGCATGATAGAGAGTCTTATATACTCGGGTGCGTTCTACTGTTTCGGAAAATCGAGCAGCGTGCTCATACAGGCGTATCCGCTTTTGCAGGACCGCGTAGCCGCGGACAATAAGGCGAAAGCGGGCGGACAGCTTTCCATGTTCGACATGTTCGATGCCTCGGACGGCGGTATGGACGAATTCGTTTATCCGGAGGCGGACGAATACAATCTGCGCGATAAGCTGCGTTACGAAAAGCAGGTGACGGGCGTGTATCTCACCGGACATCCTCTTCAATCCTGCGAGGCAGCGCTGTCGGCGATGAAATACAACAGCGCCGACGTGCATAAACTCGATCCGACGGGTGACGAGGACGAGAGCGTGACGGAGCAGTCGGAATTGCAGGACGGTTCTACGGTCACGCTTCGCGGAATGATTGTCAGCGCGGAAAAGAAATTTTCCAAAAACGGCAAGGAGTTCGGCATAGGCGTGCTCGAAGACCTCGTGGGCACCGTGGAGGTAATGGTTTCTCCCGGCAAGTGGCAGCAGATGAAGAATCTGCTTGTGCCGGATAAACTCGTGACTGTCACGGGACGCATTTCGGCCAACGGCGAACGCGAGGCGAGCATATGGGCTACGCATATGGAAGAATGGAGAACCGTGTCTGCCGAACCGTCGGAGGAAACGGCGAAGAAGATATGCTGCTATCTTTCCGGCGGCAGAAATTCACCTATGACGGGCGACGTGCTTGACATAGCGCGCGCATATCCGGGGCGGGACACGCTGTATATAAAGGACCCTGATACGGGTGAGATATATAAATACGGCGTGCGGCTGGACGCGAACAGGGCGCGCGCTGAAATGGTCGGGCTTGTCGGAGAAAACAACGTCAGGATAGCATAAGAATAAATTGCGTCAAATATTTGCAAAATCCGCGCGGGCAGTGTATAATATATTCTGTGGAACTTGGTGATGAAATATCTGCACGGGAGTAACTGGCAATGAAAAGGATAGGAAT
>CASEMM010000169.1 GCA_949289095.1 uncultured Eubacteriales bacterium
CTTCGGGCATAAAGCTCCACACGTCGGGGCGCGTGAGCAGCCCGTTTATAATATCCGCGGCCTCGACGATAACGTTCCTTATGTTCAGCCGTGCCGTCAGTTTTTTCGTATTGTAGTTTTTATTCGTCAGCGTTGCAGTGACGGTATATTCTCCCGGCTCCGTCTTCCCGTTGCCGTCATACGTCACGGACGTTCCCGCGGGCAATGTCTTTTCATCGACATAAATGCTGTGCGGCTCTTTGTCGTAAATCACGGTATCGCCCTCGAACGTTATATCGTTCGGGAAATCCGCTTTGTTTATCGTCAGCGTCGCTTCGAGCGTAAGCGTCTTGTAGTTTTTGCAGGTCACAGTCGCGGTCGCTTCGTATACGCCCGCGTCCGTACCCTTATTATTCGTATACTCTACTTTCGCGCCTTGCGGGAGCGTGCCTTTCACTTCGAGCGTATGCTCACTCCCGTCGTAAGTCACGGTGTCGCTCGCAAACGTCACTCCCTCGAAATCCGCTTCGAGTATCGTCAGCGTCGCTTCGAGCGTAAGCGTCTTATAGTTTTCGCAGGTCACAGTCGCGGTCGCGTTATATACGCCAGCGTCCGTACCCTTATTATTCGTATACTCTACTTTCGCGCCTTGCGGGAACGTGCCTTTCACTTCCACGGCATGTTCTTCGCCGTCGTAAGTCACGGTAACGTCGGAAAACGTAAGTCCCGCGAATTCTTTTTCGTCCTCTTCGTCGTCATCGTCGCCGCCGGGATCCGGCGACGGAGAGGGATCCGGCGACGGAGCAGGTCCGGGCACGGAAGATCCGCCGCACGCCGCCGCGGCAAACGAAAGACATACCGCAAGAAGCGCGCACAAAACAATACATACCATCCTTTTCATAAAAAACCTCCTTGTATTCCGCAGAAATCAGATTTCTTCCCGCCCCTCGCTCCTGACGCGAATCATTGCGGGCACAAACGTGAACGGGCTGCAAACGAGAGCAAAACAAGACGAGATAAGCAGCGTTACGAGAAACACAAGCATACGCAGCAGCGCGAAGAGTATCTTCATCGCTATCAGAAAAATAAATCCGTCAAGATCGAACGAGAATATAATGCCCGGCGTGCCTATGACCTTGACGCCGCCCAGACACGCGTGTACGACGAATCCGCCCCAGAACAGCTGCGCAACAAACATATAGAGGATAGCCGCGCAGCCGATAGATACGGGTATTCCGATATAATTGCCCGTTCCTATCGTGACGCCGAGCGCCGCGGCAAGCAGTACGCCCGTTATGACTGCCGCCCATATGAGTCCCCTGTTGCGGTCGTGCTTATGTATGCCGTCCTTTTCGGCTTCCCTTGCGGCGGCTTTTTCGCGCTCCGCCTTTTCGTGTTCCGCAAACTCCGTCGCGCAGTTGCTGCACAGTATATAAGGACGTTCCTGCGCGAGATTCTCCTTTCTGACAGCTATGCCGCAATTTTTGCAATACCCTATAACGGGTTCTTCCGCAGGCTGCCGTTCGGCTTGCTGCGTTTCAGCGGCGGGCGCAGCGGGGACAGACGCCTCATCGCCGTCCACGAATACATTCAACGGTACGTTGAACAGCTTCGCCATCTCGATCATTGTGGCGAAATCGGGCTGCGACTGATCGTTTTCCCACTTACTCACGGCCTGATATGTAACGTTCAGTTTTGCGCCGAGCTCCGCCTGAGTCATGTTGCGTTCCTTTCTGAGCTTTGCGATGATTTTTCCGTATTGTTTCATTTGCTCCGACCTCAATATTATTTTCCGGCTTTCCGCCTGTGTTTACATTTTATCACAAGATCCGTCCGTGCGCTATGAATATCTCTCAACAATCGGTTGAGTTTGTTTTATATTTAGTTGAATTTGTCCGGCTGCCGTTCCGCAGGTCCGTTTTTTTCGCAAAAGCGCGCCGCTGCGGGCACGAAGGCGCGTATCGGCGGGTTTTCGCGCGCACCGGCAATCCCGATTATATTTTACCCCCCCCCGGCGAGGGGCAAGCACATGGCGCATATGCGATCCTCAGAAACCGTTCTTAAAAACCCGTCATCCGTAAACAGCGGCTTTGCGGAACGTTGCGTTATACGGGGATAAGCGATATCCTTGAATATTCCGGCAGTATGTCGATGCGGTGAGTTTCAGGCATTCCCGCACGGAAGTTCCCGCTGCGCGTTTTCCGCCGGAAAACGCGCAGCGGGAACGGACAAAACGAGTAAAACCCCGCATGAAAATTTCATGCGGGGCGGCAAAATCAAAACCACGCGTTGAACGCGTGGGATGCACTGGCCCTTCA
>CASEMM010000170.1 GCA_949289095.1 uncultured Eubacteriales bacterium
AAATCGGAATGTTTTAACTGTAGCTTTCGGAGTGGGAGATTTGCCCGATCGCTGTGCGTAGCTGCTGTAATCGCACGGCGGCGGATTTCGGTTTGGTTGAATTGCGGGCGATATGCGTTTGAGATGATTGCGCCGCTTGAAATACATGCGATTCCTATGCGGAGATATTGTCGGCGCGGTATCGCTTATGCGGTGCGCCGCCTGCGGCAGCCGTGTAAACGCGCCGTGAATTTATTCGCTCCGAGCTATTATGCCCGAAGTACGCGTTCGTTACGGGCAATGCGCGGGAATACACGGCGGATAAGCTCAAACGCCCTAAGCTCAAAGAAAAGCCCGTGGTGGAGTGCTTCACGCTCGCCGGGCAAAGGCAGATAGAACGAGCCGTGCTTTTGAACAAAAACATAAGCTATACGGCATCATTCTCTGCCTTTACAGCGGCTTGCGTATAGGGGAACTTATTGCCCTGCAATGGAACGACATAGACTTTGCAAAGGGCGTTCTGACCGTCTCGAAGTCATGTTACGACGGCAAGGGCGGACTTATTTTCGACGAGCCGAAAACGGCGACATCTCGCCGTGTAATACCGCTGCCCAAACAGCTGTTGTCTATTCTTAATGGGATAAAGAAAAAGAGCGATTCGCCCTTCGTTGTGTCAAGTAACGGAAATCCCGTATCCGTTCGATCCTACCAGAGAAGTTTTGAATTGCTCCTGAAAAGGCTGAATGTCCCGCACAAGTGCTTTCATTCATTGCGGCATACGTTTGCCACTCGCGCTATTGAGTGCGGCATGGACGTAAAGACGCTCTCCGAGATCCTCGGACATAAGAATCCGACTGTTACTTTGAACCGCTATGCTCATTCTCTTATGGAACATAAAGCGGATATGATGAACAGACTCGGGAAGCTGCTCTGAATGTAAAGAGGACGTACATGAAATAACCTATTTGATGTACAAAATAAGGGTAATAGCACATGAATTTAGAGAGCATAAGAACTTTATATAACCGATTTTGTTCGGTGTACGCCATTATAGTTGACATTTCTCAGCGTTTCAGCCATAATATAGGAAAAGGATGTACATCAAATAGGTTATTCGATGAACTTTTTCAGGCAGGTAAAGTTCATATATTAAATTCTAATCTCGCAATGCAAAATACAAGTATTATAGTATAACCGAATAGAAATTGGAACGATTGGGAGTAATATCATGATTAAACAAAAAGTTTTCAGTATTGTTCTGGTGGCGTTTGTCGCGGCTCTTTTTTTGGCGTGCGCGGTATTTTTTACCGCCTGCGGCGATAATACACCGCACGACGATAGCCAAAACACCGAACAGGGCAGTGAGAATACTGACGATGATGAGCTCGGCGTCGATCAGGATGATAATGATATTGCTGTCGCTGCGGTCTCTCTTAATAAAACCTCTTTGACGTTAGAGGTCGGGGAAAGCGAAACGCTTACTGCGACCGTCTTGCCGAACAATGCAACGGATAAGAGCGTCACATGGACGAGTTCCGGGCAGTATGTGGCGACGGTCGCGAACGGCAGGGTGACGGCGGTCGGCGGCGGTACGGCAACGATCACAGCCACAACGAGCAACGGTAAGACGGCAACGTGTACAGTTACGGTTAACGAGCCGAATGCGAACTTTTCCTTTACTCTTGTCAGCAACGGATATGCGCTCACAGGATATTCGGGCACGAATACCGAAGTCACCGTTCCCGCCGAATATAAGGGCAAAGCGGTTACGGAAATTGGCTCGTATGCGTTCTATGGTCGCCTCGGGCTTATGAGCGTCACGATCGGAAATAGCGTGACGAGCATCGGGGATTATGCGTTCAGTGGTTGCAGCAGGCTTACGAGCGTCACGATCGGAAATAGCGTGACGAGCATCGGGAGTCGTGCGTTCCAAAGTTGCAGCGGGCTTACGAGCGTCACGATTCCTGACAGCGTGACGAGCATCGGGAGTGCTGCGTTCTATGGTTGCAGCGGCATTATTATAATAGAGAACGGAATCAGTTATGTGGATAAATGGGTAATTGACTGTGATGCAGCCGTTACTAATGCCATTTTGCGCGAAGATACAGCTGGTATCGGGGATTCTGCGTTCTATAATTGCAGCGGGCTTACGGGTGACCTGATTATTCCTGACGGTGTGACGAGCATCGGGAGTCATGCGTTCCAAGGTTGCAGCGGGCTTACGGGTGACCTGATTATACCTGACAGCGTGACGAGCATCGGGAGTGCTGCGTTCCGTAATTGCAGCGGGCTTACGGGTGACCTGATTATTCCTGACAGCGTGACGAGCATCGGGAGTGCTGCGTTCTATAATTGCAGCGGGCTTACGAGCATCACGATCGGGAACGGCGTAACGAGCATCGGGGATTCTGCGCTCTTTAATTGCCACGGGCTTACAGGTGACCTGATTATTTCTGACAGCGTGACGAGCATCGGGCATTCTGCGTTCGATAATTGCAGCGGGCTTACGAGCATCACGATCGGGAACGGCGTAACGAGCATCGGGGATTCTGCGTTTGAGGATTGCCACGGGCTTACAGGTGACCTGATTATACCTGACAGCGTAACGAGCATCGGGTATTCTGCGTTTCGGTATTGCAACGGGCTTACGAGCGTCACGATTCCAAACAGCGTGACGAGCATCGGGGGTGAAGCGTTACTGTATTGCATCAGGCTTACGAGCGTCACGATCGGAAATAGCGTGACGAGCATCGGGGATTATGCGTTCAGTGGTTGCAGCAGGCTTACGAGCGTCGCTATTCCTAATAGCGTGAAAAGTATCGGTAAAGGCGCGTTCAGTAATTGCGCTTCCCTTGCAAGCATTATCGTGGAAAGCGGAAACAAGGTATATCATAGCGCGGGGAACTGCTTGATAGAAACGGCTACCAAAACCTTGATCGCCGGCTGTAAAAACAGCGTGATCCCAACCGACGGCAGCGTGACGAGCATCGGGGGTGAGGCATTTTGGGATTGCAGCGGGCTTACGAGCGTCACGATTCCTGACAGCGTGACGAGCATCGGGAGTCATGCGTTCCAAGGTTGCAGCGGGCTTACGAGCGTCACGATTCCTGACAGCGTGACGAGCATCGGGTGTCATGCGTTCGATGTTTTCCACGGGCTTAAGAGCGTCACATTTGAAAATACTACCGGTTGGTGGTGTTATACCTCCGGTACGGCAACGAGCGGAACATCTATTTCAAGCAGCTCGCTTGCAAATACATCTACCGCCGCAGCCTATCTCACCGGTACTTACTGTGACTATTACTGGAGACGTAGTTAATCGTTACCTATGTCTTAAAAAACACAAAACGGTTCTTCTTAAGAAACAACAAGCAAATAAGCCTACCTCGCAAAAAAACTAATAAACCCAATATTGAACGTAATATCGCCTATCTAAAAAATTTTATGATGACGGTGTTGTCACCAAAGAAGAATATCAAGAAAAAGCGCACAAACTTATTGATAATAATGAGGAGTAATGAGGAGTAATGATGCGTTACAAGAAATGTCCTAAATGTGAATTAAATTACATAACCGATGACGAAGAACTTTGTGCAACGTGTAGACCGCAAATAAAAATCACTTCTCACGCAAAAACAGTAGAAACCGATTTTTCTCATATTGTACGCGGTTGTGTATATGGCGGCAATTCTCGTAAAATTTATGAAAAATTTTGCGATACGCTCGGTTGGGATAAAAATAAGGCAAATCAATTCGGGTGGCAAACTCCGTTATATGCGGCTAATGCCGATACGGATAGAACAAATGATGTTTGGTTTATATTTTATCCTAACTATGACAAGCAAAAACGTGATGCCGTTGTTGATGATTATCACGTTGTCAACCTTATTCAAAATAACGGCGATACCATTATCGAAGTTGTTGATGATAATATCGGCAAATCAAATAATGCAAATAGAATTACTTTTGTAAAAACAAAAAGCGGATATGAATTTTTTGGTGTTTATAAAATCATCGAAAACGGCCCAACTCGGCGGTATCAACGAATTTACGATAATTATCCAATTAAAGGGTAATATATGGAAAAAGATGAATGTAAAAAGTTATAAGAATACTTTGGGGTTCACTTCATTGCATGAACTCTGCTTAAAATTTATACCGATATAAGCCGTTTCAATTCTTTATAGATTTTTATTATGTCCATTTATGTGATTGAACCCTATGCGGAGATATTGTCGGCGCGGTATCGCTTATGCGGTGCGCCGCCTGCGGCAGCCGTGTAAACGCGCCGTGAATTTATTCGCTCCGAGCTATTATGCCCGGAGTGTGCGTTCGTTACGGGCAATGCTCACGGGGGGGGGATACGCGGCGCGTTACGCGAAACCGAGCGATATGAGAATGGCGCGGTCGACGCGGAACATAGTCTTGTCGTCCAGCGCGCCGAGGCGGGCTTTGAGCCGCCGTTTGTCCAGCGTGCGGATTTGTTCAAGGAGTATGACGCTGTCGCGGGGCAGTCCGAAGCTGCCGCTCGCTATCTCGATATGCGTCGGCAGTTTTGCTTTCGTCAGACGGCTCGTGATCGCTCCGACGATGACGGTGGGCGAGTACCTGTTGCCGACGTCGTTCTGCACGATGAGCACGGGGCGCACGCCGCCCTGTTCGCTGCCGACGACGGGACTTAAATCGGCATAGAAAATGTCACCCCTCTTTATCTCCATTGGCAACGGCGAGATTGATTTCGCCCATCTCCTTATAGCCTTCCGCCATGCGCTCTTTATCCATATTATGCGCGGCGGGGAAGTATCTGTTAATTATTTTCTCGGTATCGGTCGGCATGTTCACCGTTCTCCCGTGCTTTGCGAGCGCGTCGATAAGTTCTGCGGCTTCGCTTGCGTCAAGTCCGATTATTACCATAGTCGAGTCCTCTTATACATAGTTTTGCACGTGCCGTCCCGAATAATCTTGCAAAAATTGTAAACATCGCGCGATAATTTCATGGTACCCGTAAAATACCTTAAATGAAGCCCGAAATGACGAAATTTGCGATTATTATGCGTGACATAGTTCGTAGAACCGGATATTGCGGCGTTTTTTTGCCGTTTTTTCCGACGCTCCGTTGAGTTTTGCCGACGGATTGCGTGAGAAGTCATGCGCGGTAAAAACCGCTTCCCGGAAGAGCGGAAACGAAAAAGCCGCTCCGAAGAGCGGCCGAAACAGCATTCATTCTTTAATATGCGTAAATCATCTTTTGAACGGAAGAAAATCCCCGATGTCTTTATCCGTGTAAATGTCCTCGTCCAGTTGCGAGGCACGAAAAACGGCAGACTTGCCGTACCGCCGACGTATGGAGTCAATCGCGTCGTCCAGCTTTTCGCGGCATTCCGCGTCCCGGCGTTCGCAGAACATGGAGAGCTGTTTCGGAGCGGCTTCGGGCGACAGCGCGAACATGCCGACGTCTATCGAGCGCAGCGGAGCGCCGTTCCATATTACGTCGAACAGTCCGACGGCGGCTTCCGCGATGTCGGTTGACGAACGTACGGGCGCCGGCAGGGAAGTCTGTTTGCTTTCGCGGGACAGATCGGCGTACCTTATGCCGAGGTATGCGCCGTGAGCGCGTACGCCGTATTTTTTCATGCGCGCCGCAACGAGTTCTGACAGGTAATTTATGAGAATCAAGCCGTCTTCGCGCGTTACGAGGTCGCGCAGTGCGGTCAGTCCGTGACTTACGCTTTTCAGTTCACGCGGTTGTACCGCTTCCCGCACTTCACCCTCGTCCTCTCCTCGCGCTGCCCGCCGCAGATCTTCTCCCGGTTTGCCGAGCAGCTTTTTCAGCACCCGAACGTCCGCATTTGCCAGATCGCCTATTGTATGCACGTTCAGTCTGCGCAGTTTTTCGGCGGTTTTACTTCCCACACCGCACAGCTCTCCGACGTCCAGTGTCCACACTTTTTCACGGAAGTTTTCATGGGTTATGACAGTGGTCGCGTCCGGCTTTTTCATGTCGCTGCCCAGCTTTGCGAACAGCTTGGTGAACGCTACGCCCGCGCTTGCGGTAATACCGAGTTCGCGCTTTATGTCCGCGCGCAGACTGTCCGCGATCTTCCGTCCGCCGCCGAATATGTGCGCGGTTTCCGTGCAGTCCAGCCAGCATTCGTCCGGACCGAACGGTTCGACGCAGAATGAATATCTGTTGCATATCCCGAACATCCGTTTGGACATTTTGTCGTAGAGTTCGAACCGCGGGGGAACGAACACTATGCCCGGAGCCTTTGCCGAGGCTTCCGATACGGTGTCGCCCGTTCTGACGCCGTATTTCTTTGCTATTTCGTTCTTTGCGAGTACGACGCCGTGCCGCTTTTCGGGCGATCCGGCGACTGCGACGGGTTTGTCCGCAAGCGACGGATCGAGCAGACATTCCACGCTTGCGTAAAAGTTATTCATATCCACATGTACGAAAAGGCTCATCGTTTCTCTCCGCGTTTATTATATCATACGGATCGCCGCCCGTCAATGATTAGAACAAATTTTCTATAAAATTCTTTTTCATACGCTTGACAAAGCGCGGCGCACGCAATAAACTAATAGTGCGCGGGGGAGCGGAGGAATGCGGAATGGCAAAAAAGCGATATCTCGGAATACTGTTCATAGTGCTTTCTGCGTTTTTCTTCGCGCTGATGAACCTTTTCGTGAAACTCGCCGGGGATCTGCCCGCGATGCAGAAAGCGTTTTTCCGCAATCTCGTCGCGGCGGGCGTGGCGTTCGCGCTGCTCGTCGTACGCCCGTCGCAGTTCAGAACGATAAGAGGCAATTTGTATCCGTTGCTGATGCGTTCGGCGGCGGGGACGCTCGGGATAATACTTAACTTCATTGCGATAGACAGTATGGATATTGCGGATGCGTCCATACTGAATAAGCTGTCGCCGTTTTTTTCGATAGTGTTCTCGTTCATATTGCTGCGTGAAAAACCCGGCAAATTCGAATGGCTCGCGGTGGCGGTGGCGTTTGTCGGAGCGGTATTCGTCGTGCGTCCCACGCTGTCTGCGGACGTACTGCCGGCAGTGGGCGGAGTGCTCGGCGGCATGAGCGCGGGGCTTGCGTATACGTTCGTGCGCAAGGCGGGCGAGGGCGGTGCTTCGCGCAATCTCATAGTGTTTTTCTTTTCGGTATTTTCCTGTCTCGTCATCCTGCCGTTCATGATAATAGGATTCGAACCCATGGACGCGCCGCAGACTCTTTTTCTGCTTGCGGCGGGAGCGGCTGCCGCCGGCGGGCAGATATTCATTACGCGGGCATATACCTATGCGCCCGCAAAGGAAATATCCGTGTTCGATTATTCGATAGTCATATTTACGGCGGCGCTCGGCGGAATATTCCTGCACGAAGTGCCGGAGGCGCTCAGTTTCGCGGGTTACGCGATTATCGTATCCGGTGCGGCGATAAACTGGATATATCACATGCTGCGCGACAGGCGGGCAGAGTCCGTGTCCGTTTCCGAAGCGCCGAAAGAGGCGGACGTCGGCGCCGACGGCGTAGATCCGGATAAAAAACACACGGACGGCGGAGGAAGCGATGGATAAATTCGAAGTGGTATCGCCGTATAAGCCGACCGGAGACCAGCCTGCGGCGATAGACAGTATAGCCGAAGGCATCGAAAACGGTCTGCGGCATCAGGTTCTGCTCGGTGTTACGGGCAGCGGCAAGACGTATACGATGGCTAAAATAATAGAGCGGATCAACAGACCCACCCTCGTTCTCGCGCACAATAAGACGCTTGTCGGACAGCTGTGCAACGAGTTCCGCGAGCTGTTTCCGAAAAACCGCGTGGAATATTTCGTATCCTATTACGATTATTTCCAGCCCGAGGCGTATATAGTTCCGACCGACACATATATAGAAAAGGATCTCGCCATAAACGACGAGCTGGACAAGCTGCGTCATTCGGCGACTTGCAGCCTTGCGGAGCGGCGCGACACTATAGTGGTTGCGAGCGTATCCTGCATATACGGTCTGGGCGCGCCCGAGGAGTACTATCGAATGAGCGTGTCGCTGCGTCCGGGACAGGAACTTGACCGCGATAAACTGATACGCCGTCTCGTGGAAATCAACTATACGCGTTCGGATACGGATTTCGAGCGAACGAATTTCCGCGTA
Organism: uncultured Eubacteriales bacterium; assembly: GCA_949289095.1. GTDB lineage: Bacteria > Bacillota > Clostridia > Christensenellales > Pumilibacteraceae > Protoclostridium. Next base: position 8,131 of record CASEMM010000170.1, read on the forward strand.
AAGGGCGATACGGTGGATATATTTCCCGCGTCCAGTTCGGAGCGCGCCGTGCGCGTGGAGTTTTTCGGCGACGAGATAGACAGGGTGTGCGAGATAGAGGCGATGACGGGCAGGGTGCTCGCCAATCTCAAACATGCGGCGATATTTCCCGCGTCGCATTACGCCGTGGGCGGCGACCGCATGAAGACGGCGCTGCAGAATATAGCGGCGGACCTCGAAGAGCGCGTTAAATTCTTCGAGGCGCAGGGCAAACAGATAGAGGCGTACCGTATCCGCCAGCGGACCAACTACGACATGGACATGATGCGGGAGATAGGCTATTGCTCGGGTATAGAAAACTATTCGCGGTATTTCGACGGGCGCGCGCCCGGACAGCCGCCGTATACGCTTCTCGATTACTTCCCGGACGATTTCGTGATGTTTATAGACGAAAGCCATATGAGTCTGCCGCAGCTGCGCGCCATGTATAACGGCGACAGGGCGAGAAAGACCAATCTCGTGGATTACGGATTCCGCCTGCCTGCGGCGTTCGACAACAGACCGCTCAACTTCGAGGAATTCAACGAGCGCATAACTCAGGTAGTATACGTCAGCGCAACGCCGGGCAAGTACGAGCTGGATATGGCGGACAACGTCGCGGAGCAGGTCATCCGCCCGACGGGGCTCGTCGATCCGCCCATAGAAGTGCGCCCCGTCACCGGGCAGATAGACGATCTGCTCGGCGAGATAAAGAAATGCGTGGAAACGGACGGCAGAGTTCTCGTTACCACTCTTACGAAAAAAATGGCGGAGAATCTGACGGAGTTTCTTGCGGAGCACGGGCAGAAAGTGCGCTATCTTCATTCGGACATAGGTACGATGGAACGCATGGAGATCATCATGGGACTGCGGCGCGGCGATTTCGACGTCATCGTAGGCATAAACCTGCTGCGCGAGGGGCTGGACATGCCCGAAGTCAAGCTGGTCGCCATCCTCGACGCGGACAAAGAGGGCTTCCTGCGCAGTGACACCTCGCTCATTCAGACCATCGGGCGCGCGGCGCGAAACGCGGAGGGGCGCGTCATCATGTACGCGGATACCGTAACGGGCAGCATGCGGCGCGCCATCGACGAGACCAACCGCCGCCGCGCCGCGCAGCAGGCGTATAACAGGGAACACGGCATCGTGCCGAAGACCATCGTCAAGGAAATAAAGAGCACCATCGGCATCACACAGAAAAAGCAGACGGTCCCCGCGGACAAGATCCGCGCCGAGGACATCCCCGACGAGATCGAAAAGCTGAAAGCGCTGATGAAAGTCGCTTCCAATCAGCTCGACTTTGAAAAGGCGATCGAAATACGCGATACGATCAATCTGCTGCGGCGCAGGCTGCGCAAGAACTGAAAAGACGGACAAAAGGAAACGGGCAACAGGGCATGAAACAGGAAATATTTGTAAAAGGCGCAAAGGAAAACAATCTGAAAAACATCGACGTGCATATCCCGCGGGATAAGCTCGTCGTCTTTACAGGGGTTTCGGGCAGCGGCAAATCCACGCTCGCCTTCGATACCATCTTCGCGGAGGGGCAGCGGCGGTACGTCGAAAGCCTCTCTTCGTACGCCCGTCAGTTTCTGGGGCAGATGGAAAAGCCGGACGTGGAGTTCATCGAAGGTCTTTCGCCCGCCATCTCCATCGATCAGAAAACGACCTCGCACAACCCGCGCTCGACGGTGGGGACGGTCACGGAAATTTACGACTACTTTCGCCTTCTGTTTGCACGCGTCGGGATCCCGCACTGCCCGAAGTGCGGGCGTGAGATCCGCCGCCAGACGGTGGACGAGATCGCGGACAAAGTGCTGGCGATGCCCGAGGGGAGCAAGATCCTCGTCAATGCGCCCGTCGTGCGCGGGCGGAAAGGGGAGTATACCAAAAACCTCGAATCTTACCGCAAGAGCGGGTACGGCAGGGTCAAGATCGACGGCATCGTTTACGACCTGCAGGAAGATATAAAGCTC
>CASEMM010000171.1 GCA_949289095.1 uncultured Eubacteriales bacterium
ATAAAAGCCGAAATGCAAAGGCTCGGCTTTGAAACTTTGGAAGAATACAAAGAGTATCTTGAATTTTTGGAGATGAAACGGGTAAAGAAAAGAGATTTTGAAATGTAAAAAGCATAAAAAAGTCGCTCGACTTTATTTTCAATCAAGCGACTTTTTGGTACTCCCGGCGGGAATCGAACCCACAACGGCCCCTTAGGAGGGGGCTGTTATATCCATTTAACTACGGAAGCATGAGTATTTTCGATATCGCGTTTTCGCGTTTACGGTTATATGCTGCGGGGAACGGCGATGCGGCGATAACCATACATAAGCATATAATATCCCGGACGGTTTGTCAAGCGAAAAAAGTTGACTTTGCCGCGGATTGGGATTATAATACTTGCAGCATGCGAAAAGACGGGCGATCTTATTCTGCGGAAGAGCCTCGCGGAACGGGGTTGCGATGCTTGCAATAACGAAAAGAGGTAACATTATGACAAAGACGACGGAGGAGGTTAAAGAGCCGGAGGAATGCACTCACGACTGTGCGAGTTGTTCTGCGTCGTGTTCTTCGCGCAATGCCGAGCCCGATCCTGCGGCGCAGGCGCGCAAGGAGATGAACAAGATAAAGAGAACGATCGCGGTGATGAGCGGCAAGGGCGGCGTGGGCAAGAGCCTTGTGACCGCGCTGCTTGCAAGCGCGACCGCCGCGCTCGGAAAGAGCACGGCAGTCCTCGACGCGGACATAACGGGTCCGAGCATACCGCGTGCGTTCGGTATTTCCAAGGCCCGTGCGGGCGGCAGTCCGCTCGGTATACTGCCCGTGGAAACGGCGACCGGCATCAAGGTGATGAGCCTTAACCTGCTCATGGAAAACGAAACCGACCCCGTAATCTGGCGGGGGGCGCTGATCACGGGCTGCGTCAATCAGTTCTATACGGACGTGGTGTGGGGCGACGTGGACTATATGTTCGTGGATATGCCGCCGGGAACGGGCGACGTTCCGCTTACGGTGCTTCAATCTTTCCATGTGGACGGCATTGTGCTTGTTACCAGTCCGCAGGAACTCGTCGGCATGATCGTCGAAAAAGCCGCGAAAATGGCAAAGATGATGAACGTTCCCATACTCGGCATCGTGGAAAACATGTCCTATTTCGTGTGCCCGGACTGCGGTAAAAAGCACGAGATATTCGGCAAGAGCCGCCTTGCGGAAACTGCGGAAAAGTTTTCCGTTCCGCTGACCGCTTCTCTTCCGATAGACCCGAAGATCGCGGAAACGGTGGACGAGGGCAGGGGGGAGAGCCTGTTCGAGCTGCTCCTGCCCATGGCGAAACAACTCTGACGAAAGATACGGGACGGACGCGTTGCGCCCGTCCTTTTATATTTGACTGTAAGACACTGCGATGATATAATGAACGTATGCATCACGAGTACGAAAACTGCATGCTGTGCCCGAGAAAGTGCGGAGCGGACCGCACGTCCGGAAGAGGGTATTGCGGAGCGACGTCCGAAACGCGCGTCGCGCGCATAATGCTGCACGAATGGGAAGAGCCGTGCATAAGCGGCACAAGAGGCAGCGGTGCGGTGTTCTTTTCGGGGTGCAACCTGCGCTGTTCGTATTGTCAGAACCGTTCGATTTCGTTTGCCGTTACGGGGCGCGCGCCGACGGACAGAGAACTTGCGGACGAGTTCTTATCTCTTGCGGCAAAGGGCGCGCACAATATTAACCTCGTGACTGCAACGCCCTATCTTCCCGCGGTCATATCCGCGCTGGCGGACGCGAAGGCGCGGGGACTGGACGTTCCCGTCGTATACAATACGGGCGGGTACGAAACGGAAGACGCGGTCCGCGCGCTCGCACCGTTGGTTGACGTGTGGCTGCCCGATTTCAAATACGCGTCGTCCGCGCTTGCCGCGAAATATTCGCATGCGGCGGACTATCCCGAAACGGCTTTTGCCGCGATTTCGCTTATGGTTTCGCTTGCGGGCGCGCCCGTGTTCGGCGCAGACGGCATGATAAAACGCGGAGTGATCGTGCGTCATCTCGTGCTGCCCGGCTGCCGTGAGGACTCCGCCGAGGTCGTGCGCCGTATCGCATCGCTGGGAACGGATCGCGTATTGCTTTCGCTCATGCGGCAATACACTCCCGAGTTTGCGGACGAAAGCTGCGATCTGAAGCGGCGGGTGACGGCGTTCGAGTATAATTCGGTACTGCGCGAAGCGGCTGCTCTCGGACTGCGCGGCTATTCGCAGTCGGCTTCTTCGGCGACGAGCGCGTACACGCCCGATTTCGGGAGCGGTTTAACGCAGGTTTAAGCCGTCTGCCGTAATAATAAAACAAACGCGTTATGCGTAATAAAGGAGGAAAATACATGAAAATATCCGTACCGCTCGATGAAAACGGCTATCTGCCCGACGAATACGGCAAATACGCCCCGCGCGAAATGACGATAAACGGCAATCCCGTCGTGAGTTTTCCGTTTACGATAGAGAACGCGCCCGACGGAGTCCGGTCGTTCGCTCTCGTCATGATAGACTACGATGCCGCGCCCGTGTGCGGCTTTCCGTGGATACACTGG
>CASEMM010000172.1 GCA_949289095.1 uncultured Eubacteriales bacterium
CTTTTTCCCCGTGGCAAGGATGCCCCCTGTTTCCTTTTGACTTTACACAATATAACATAACGCCGAATTATATGTCAATCCGAAGACCCCGCCGAAAACAAATAAACCGAATCGGACACATTTGTTCACACAAACGTCACATTATTACAATAAAAAGCCCTCCCGAACGGTTTCGGGAGGGGAAACGAAACAAATTACCGCGGTTCTATTTATCATTTCCGTCTTTTTCGCGGAGCGGTATACTCCACAGCGAATTGCGTTCGGGATGAAAGACTGCGCGCTTTATATTTCCCGAAGCGATGTATCCGTTCTCTCTGTCCATAGCGCGCAGAAGTTCCTTGACGTACCTGCGGCGGGAATCGCTGTCCGCCGGGCAGGGATTTTTAACGACGGGCATATTCTCTTCCGCGACGAGGGCCGCTATATCCTTCTCGTCGGCATATACGAGCGGCCGTATGACGGTCACGCCCGTGCGCGACATGAAACTGACGGGTTTGAACGTATTCAGCCTTCCCTCGTATATCATGCTCATGAGAAGCGTTTCGGCAACGTCGTCGGCATGATGTCCGAGAGCGAGTTTGTTGCATCCTTCCCTGCCCATGACGGAGGCAAGCGCTCCCCGTCGCATCTTTGCGCACAGCGAACACGGATTGCTCTCTTTGCGGATATTGAATACTATTTCGTAGATATCCGTCTTTTCGACGATATGCCGTACGCCCAGCCTTCCGCAGAACGCCGTCAGCGGAGAATAGTCCGCTCCCGCTCCCGAATCCACCGTGATTGCGCACAGCTCGTACTTCTTCGGAGAAAACCGCGAGAACGCAGCGAGCGCGGCGACAAGCGCGGTCGAATCCTTGCCGCCGGACAATCCCACGGCTATACGGTCGCCGTCGTCTATCATTCCGAAATCTTCAATCGCGCGCCTGAGCGGCGACAACAGCTGCTGCATCTTCATACGGACATTATACCAACCGCCGCAGCAATTTGCAAGCGAATAGCGAGCGCCGTCACGCGCAAAAACGCCCTCCCGCGATACGGAAGGGCTGTTCATTCGCTTTTACCCGCGGCTGTCCGGCAAGCCGTGCGTTTTCACGCGCGAAGCGCCGCATGCGCCCGCGAAAAATTCCGGGACCGCGCCGCGTCGGTCATCTGACGGGTTTCATCGTCGGGAACAGAAGCACGTCGCGGATGGACGGACTGTCCGTAAGAAGCATCACGAGCCTGTCGAGCCCGAAACCGAGTCCGCCGGTGGGAGGCATGCCGTATTCGAGAGCCATGACGAAATCCTCGTCAACCTCCGCGTGCGCGCCCTCCTTCCGACGCTGTTCCGCCTGCTTTTCGAAACGGCGGCGCTGGTCTACGGGATCGTTGAGTTCGCTGAACGCGTTGCCCATCTCGTGCCCGGTTATGAAATACTCGAAGCGTTCCGTAAACATCGGATCGGAGGGTTTGCGCTTTGCAAGCGGAGAATTTTCGACGGGATAGTCGTAAATGAACGTCGGCTGAACGAGGTGTTCCTCGACGAACGCGTCGAACAATGCGGCAAGCACGAGTCCCTTGGTCTCGTCGCCGGAAGCGAGCTGCACTCCGAGCCGTTTCGCCTCCGCGCGCGCATCCTCGTCCGTTTTCCACGAATAATAGTCCGCGCCGCTGTACTCCCTGACCGCCTCCGCCATGGTCATGCGTTTCCAGGGCGACTCCATATCTATTTCCGTGCCCTGATACATGACTTTCGCGCTGCCGCAGACGTTGCGGGCAACGGTGCGGTACATGTCCTCGATGAGGTCCATCATGTCCTTGTAGTCCGCATACGCCTCATACATTTCCACCGTCGTGAACTCGGGATTGTGCGTGGAATCCATGCCCTCGTTGCGGAAGATCCTGCCCACCTCATACACCTTGTCGAACCCGCCGACGATGAGGCGTTTGAGGTAAAGCTCCGTTTCGATGCGGAGATACATGTCTATATCCAGCGCGTTGTGATGCGTCACGAACGGACGTGCCGCCGCGCCTATTTCCACGGTGTGCAGCACGGGAGTATCCACTTCGAGATATCCCCTGCCGTCGAGGTATCTGCGCACTTCGCTTATGATGCTGCTGCGCTTATAGAACGTTTCTTTGACCTCGGGATTCATTATGAGGTCGACATAGCGGCGGCGGTAACGCAGTTCCTTGTCAACGAGCCCGTGGAATTTTTCGGGCAGGGGCAGCAGACTCTTGGAGAGCAGTTCCACCTTGTGCGCGTGTATGCTTATCTCGCCGCGGCGCGTGCGGAACACGAGACCCTCGACGCCTATTATGTCGCCTATGTCCCACTTCTTGTACTCCGCAAATTCCTCTTCGCCTATGTCGTTGACGCGGATGTAAACCTGTATGCGTCCGCTGCCGTCGGCGACGTCGATGAAGTTCGCCTTGCCCATATCGCGGCGGCTCATTATGCGCCCCGCTATGCGCACTTCGGTGTTTTCCAGCCTTTCGAACTCGTCTCTGACAGTCGCGGCGGTGCAGTTGCGCGCGTACTTCGTGACCTTATACGGATCCTTGCCCGCGGCGCGCAGCGCATTCAGCTTTTCAGTCCGTATCCTCTTTACCTCGAACGCGTCCTCTTCTGAAACGGCGTCCGCGGGTATGTTGTTATCGTTTTCGTTCATCAGTGTAACTCGTTGATCCTGAATTGTCTTTTGCGTATATGCGCACCCACTTTTATGTCGGCGGCGAACTCGTCGCCCTTCTTATGCCCTATGAGCGCCTTGCCTATCGGGGAATCGTTGGAGATCTTGCCGTTCATCGGATCGCTGTCCTGCGAACCCACTATCTGATAGGTATAATCGGCACCGTCCATCGCAAAACTGACCGTGCTTCCCACGCCCACGCTGTCCGTGCGCACGTTCTCTATTATCTTCGCATTATGGAGCATGTTTTCGAGATCGCTTATCTCGCGCTCCATCTTAGCCTGCTCGTCGCGGGCGAGATCGTATTCCGCATTCTCCGAAAGGTCTCCGAACGAACGCGCCTCGGCGATCTTAGCCGCCATTTCCGCTCTGCCCTTGCCTTTCAGCTCTTCCAGCCTCTTTTCCAGCTCCGCCTTGGATTCGACGGTAAGCAATACTTCGTCTGCCATTTTATTCACTCCTTACCCGTTTTACGGATATAATTCTCTGTCATTCCGCTCCGGTGAGCCGTTCTTCGGCGCAGCGGGCGACAAATCTGTTCATGCGCTCCGCCGCCTGCATGAGAGTGCGCAGCGACGTCGCATATGAAACCCTTATGTAATTCTTTCCCGCGTCGCCGAAAGCGTCGCCGGGGACTACGGCTACTTTCTCGTCCGCCAGCAATCGCCGCGCGAACCGCTGACCGTCCATGCCCGTGGACGAAACGTCCGCGAGCGCATAGAAAGCCCCTCCGGGCAGCCTGCATTCCAGTCCCATGGAATTAAGCTCGTCCACTATGAACCTCCGCCGCCTGTCGTATTCCTCGCGCATTTCCTCCACCGCCTTATAGCCGTCGTATCTGCCGTCTTTAAGCGCGGCTATGCCCGCATACTGCGAGGGCGTGGGCGCGCAGAGCGCGGTGTACTGATGCACTTTGAGCATTGCCGCAAGCGCGTCCGCGGGAGCGGCGACGTATCCGAGCCGCCAGCCCGTCATCGCAAACGCCTTCGAAAAGCCGTTGATGACGATCGTGCGGGGACGGTAACCGTCTATCGACGCCGGAGAAACGTGTTTGCCGTCATACGTCAGTTCGGCGTATATTTCGTCGCTGACTACGGAAAGATCGTATTTCTCGATGACCGGAAGCAGCGCTTCGAGGTCAGCCCTCGTCATGACCGCACCCGTCGGATTATTGGGGTACGGCATGATAAGCACCTTGCTCCTGCCGTCCGAAGCCGCCTCTTCGAGCGCCTCCGGAGTGAGCTTGAAATCCGCGCGCAGAGTGCAGTCCACGGGTACCGGAGTCCCGCCGCACAAAAGCGTTATCGGCAGATAGGACACATAACTCGGCGACGGGATGAGCACACCGTCGCCCGGTTCTACAAGCACGCGCAGCGCGAGGTCGATAGCCTCGCTCGCGCCCATGGTGACAAGCACTTCGCTTTTCGGGTCGTAATTTATGCCGAACCTGCGCGAAAGATACGTCGAGATTTCCTCGCAGAGCGCGGGAAGCCCCTTGTTTGACGTATATGCCGTATAACCGCGCTGTATGCTCTTTATGGCGGCGTCGCGTATATACCACGGCGTAACGAAGTCGGGTTCGCCCACGCCGAGGGAAAGCGCGTCCGGCATCGTGGAAACGATATCGAAAAATTCGCGTATGCCCGACGGCTTTATGCGTTGAATCGTACTGTTCAGTCTCATGACTTTTTTCAGGCGTGCACAGCCTGCCTTACGACGTCGCACGACTTCGTGCATACGCCCCCGACTTTATACTTTTTGAGTATGAAATGCGTGGCGGTGGAAAGCACCTTATCCATTACGGACAGTTTTTCGCTGACAAACCGCGACACGTCTTTGAGGCTTCTGCCCTCTATGATAACGGCGAAATCGTATGCTCCGCTCATGAGATACAGTTCGCGCACTTCGTCGAACTGATATATCTCTTCGGCAATAGCGTCGAAACCGTGTTTGTACATCGGCGACACCTTGACCTCGATGAGCGCCTCGACGACGTCTTTTTCCGCAAGTTCGTCGTCGGTAACGACGGTGTATTTTATTATCACGCCGCTGTCTTCCATATCCTTTATTGCTGCGGCAACGGCTTTTTCGTCCGCGCCCAGCATCTTGGCTATGCGCGGAGCGCCCAGACGGGAATCCTCGCCGAGCAGTCCGAGTATATCTTCTCGAAGTTTATCCATGACAGCCTCCCGTTATCCGTTCCCCGCCATGCGGAGCGACCCGCCGCACAGAAGCATGCGCTGCTGACGCTCGCCGCATTCGAGCCTGAGCGGAATATTTATGTTCTTGTTCTCTACCACGAGAGTAAATCTGCGGCATTTCACGCTGTCGGGCGCGTCGTATATCGCCACGGTGTCGCCCTGTCCGAGTTTATCGTAGTCCGCCGGATCCGCGAACACGAGCGGAAGTATGCCGTTATTCATCAGATTGTCCTTGTGTATGCGCGCGAAGCTCTTTGCCACAACCGCCTTTATGCCCAGCTGAAGAGGCACGAGCGCGGCGTGTTCGCGGCTGCTGCCCTGTCCGTAGTTGGAACCGGCAACTATGAAACCGCCGTTCTTCGCTTTGGCGCGCGAGGGAAATTCCTTGTCGCAGTTCGCCAGACAGTAATCCGACAGATAGGGTATGTTGGAGCGGTATGCAAGGAGCGCGGCATTGGACGGCATTATATGATCCGTCGTTATATCGTCGCCCAGCTTTATGAGCACTTCGCCTTTGAGAGTCTGCGGAAGCGGATGCGTTTTCGGGAATGGCTTGATGTTCTCCCCTCGAACCACCTTCACGTCGCCGAATTCCTCGGGGCGGAGTATGAGATTGTCGTTTATGAGGAACTTCGCGGGCATTTCCGTAACGGGAAGTTCGATGCCCTCGGGACTCGTTATAACGCCCGCGAGCGCGCTCACCGCCGCCGTTTCGGGCGATACGAGATATACGTCCGCGCTCGGCGTACCGCTGCGGTTATAGAAATTGCGGTTGAACGTGCGGAGCGACACGGCGTTCGCCTTGGGGCTCTGACCGTTGCCTATGCACGGTCCGCATGCGCATTCGAGAACTCTCGCGCCCGCGCCGAGTATATCGGCGAGAGCTCCGTTTTCCGCAAGCATCATCAGCACCTGACGCGAACCCGGAGATACCGTGAACGATACGTCGGGATGTATGCGCCTGCCTTTGAGTATGGCGGCGACTTTCATGAGATCGAGATAGGACGAGTTCGTGCACGAACCCACGCACACCTGATCCACCTTCTTTCCGACGAGTTCGGAAACGGGTCTGACGTTGCCCGGCGAATGCGGGCACGCCGCAAGCGGCGCGAGAGCGTCGAGATCGATAACGATATGCTCGTCGTATTCAGCGTCCTTATCCGCGGCAAGCGGCGTGAAATCGCTCCCCCTGCCCTGTGCTTCGAGGAACGCCTTCGTTGCCTCGTCGGACGGGAACACGGACGTCGTCGCGCCAAGTTCCGCGCCCATGTTTGTTATCGTCGCACGCTCCGGAACGGTAAGATTCCTCACCCCGTCGCCCGTATATTCCATAACCTTTCCCACTCCGCCCGACGTGGTGAGTTTTTCGAGTACTTTGAGAATGATGTCCTTTGCGCTCACGCCCGCGCGCAGCTTCCCTTTAAGCTCCACGTTCACGACGCGCGGCATCACGAGATAAAAGGGCGCGCCGCCCATCGCAAGCGCGACGTCCAGACCGCCCGCGCCTATCGCGAGCATTCCTATGCCGCCGCCGGTAGGCGTGTGCGAGTCGGAACCGAGAAGCGTCTTTCCCGGTTTGCCGAAACGTTCGAGGTGGACCTGATGGCATATGCCGTTGCCGGGCTTGGAAACGTATATCCCGTGAGAGAGCGCGACGGACTGAATGTATGCGTGGTCGTCCGCGTTCAGCTGACTGGATTGCAGCATATTGTGATCGATGTACGCGACGCTGCGCTCAGTCCTGACTTTATCCGTACCTATCGCCTCGAACTGCAGATACGCCATGGTACCCGTCGAGTCCTGCGTAAGCGTCTGATCTATGCGTATGGCGATCTCCTCGCCGGGGATCATTTCCCCCGAAACGAGATGTTCTTTTATAAGTTTCTGCGTGAGATTCATATCGAGTCTGAGTCCTCCCGGTCACGGTTGTTCCCGCCGCGGTCGCGCCGCAAGGCAAGAAAAGCGGATACTACACCTTCCGCTTCGTATATTATAATGAAAATTCCCCTCAAAGTCAATCGTTTGCCGCTTGCGTTTTGCGTTTGTTTGGGGTATACTATCTTTATGTTCAAGATATGGCTGAAAACGATAAAGGACAAAAAGATAGTGACCAACGACATTATCTTCTATGAAGGCAGATACGACGAATCGCGCTTCGACGAATACGTCCGCACCGCCTGCCACGAAGCGGACATCCCTACGCCCGTCGTGCTGAGCGTCAACGCGCGCAATTTCACTCAATACAACATAACCCGTTTCAAGGCGTCCGACTTCGTCGAACACGTGGATTTCGACGAACTCACGCTGGAAAACGTCAAAGTGTAAACGCGGAGCGCACGCGGAAGCGTACGCAACGGCAGCCGAACGGCGCGCGGATGCGTTTCGGACAACGTCTGCGGACGGACGCGACAGTCGCCGCACGGCGGAAACGCGGAACGGCGTCGGCAAAACCGACAAGGAGAAAATATGGACGAATACGATTACGACGAAAACGATCGCGGCAATTATATAGATTACGGAGATCTGTCCGAAGAAAAGCGCAAGGCGCTCTATGAAGAATTTCTCAAAGCATACCCCGAAGAAAAACGACTGTCCCGGATGTTCCGCTTTGCGCCGATAGCATTTGCGGTACTCGTCGTTGCGTTTGTCATCGCGTCCGTCGTACTGTATTTCGCAAGCGGCATAGACATCCCGCTCATCGTCATGATGGGGCTTACCTTTCTGTCGCTGCTCGCATTCATAATTTTCAAAATACGGCTGGACAAAATACGCCTCGCCCACTCGGGACGTTACGCCGCCTGGCTGCGCGACGTCAAACACGTCATCGCGGAGCTTAAAGAAAAATAAACGCGCACCGCGCGGCTTTATTGCCAAAAAACGCGCGGCGTAAATTGCGTAAACGCGTCGTTTTTCAAGATGACGGAAAAACCGCTAATTTGCCGAAAGACCGCGATCAGCGGCGCGGCGGTAAAACGCCAATAACTGCCCGCCTCGCCAATGTTGTCCGCGTTCTCGTCGTACGCGACGAATTCATAGGTATTCGACGAGAACCAATACGCCGCATCCGACGGCGTTTCGCCGCACCCTGCGGCAAAGGTCGCC
>CASEMM010000173.1 GCA_949289095.1 uncultured Eubacteriales bacterium
AGAAAGAGCCGATGAATTGCCGGAAGAACCGGGAAACGGCGAGGAATACGAGCTGTGTGAAAACTGCGGTTTCCCCCGTCTATAAAGACGAAGAACGGTGTTCGAACTGCGGACACAAGAAAGGCAATCGCAAGTCGGTAATATAAAGCAGCAAAATATCCGCGTTTTACCGCGCGGATATTTTAATTTCATATGTCCGTTTGCTATGTTTATTACGTTTGCCGTTATACGTGCGCGGCGCATATTACGCTCCGCATGCTCGCGCGCAGACTTTCACCCGATCAGAGCGCGCCCACTATTTTGTGCGGAATATACGGTTCGTCTATATACGCAACGTCCTCGGGAGTAAGATGCACGTCAAACGCGCGCACGGCGTCGTCGAGGTATTTTTCCTTTGTCGCGCCGATAATCGGAGATGTTACGTCTTTCGCAAAGTGCCACGCAAGAGTAACCGCCGTCATGGACGTGCCGTACTTGTCGGCGGTGTCCTTTATGCGCGCGGCTATCAGTTTATCCGCATCTTCGGTGGAATCGTATTTCGAGCGCGCGACCGTATCCGTTCTGCTGCGCAGAGTATCCGCAGCCCATTCCGGACGGGCCGCTCTTCCTGCGGCAAGAGGACTGTACGGCGTGAGCGCGACGTTATGCGCCCTGCACACGGGGATAAGCTCGCGCTCGTCCTCGCGGTAGAGCGGATTGTAATGATTCTGCATGGAAACGAACTGCGTCAGTCCGTTGTCGCGTGCGGCTATCTGCATGTCGTAAAACTGATAGCCGTACATTGCGGACGCGCCTATCGCCCTTACCTTGCCCGCCTTGACCAGCTTGTCGAGCGCTTCCATCGTTTCTTCTATGGGCGTGCCGTAATCGAAACGATGAATTATATACAAATCGAGATAATCCGTACCGAGGCGGGTCAGCGTGCCCTCTATCTCGCGCGCAATCGCCTCTTTTGACAAATGACCTTCGTTGAAGTACACTTTGGACGCGAGCACGACTTTATCGCGCGGCACATTGCGCTTTATCGCCCTGCCGAGATATTCCTCGCTCGTACCCGCGGAGTAACCGTTGGCAGTGTCGAAAAAATTGATCCCGATGGAAAGCGCGTGTTTAATTATGCGCTCGCTGTCGTCGGCGTCGAGCGTCCATGCGTGCATTTTGCTCGCGGGATCGCCGAAGCTCATGCAGCCGAGGCACAGCCGTGACACTTCTATTCCGCTGTTTCCGAGTTTTGCGTATTCCATATGCGCCTCACAGTTTGCCGTACTCTTCGTCCGATACCGCTTCCTGCCATTCGTTGGACGTATTCTCGCCCGGCACTTCCACGGCTATATGCGAAAACCAGCTGTTCTTTTTCGCACCGTGCCAGTGCCTGACTTCGGGCGGTATTTCCACCACATCGCCCGCCTTGAGAGAGCGCGCAGGCTTACCCTGTTCGCAATACCACCCCTCGCCAGCGACGCAGAGCAGGATCTGTCCGCCGCCTTTCGTCGCGTGGTGTATGTGCCAGTTGTTGCGGCATCCCGGTTCGAACGTCACGTTTGCGAAAAACGGCTTGCCGTCTCCGGGCGTCGTGAGCGGATTGAGATACGATCTGCCGACGAAGAATTCCGCATACGCGGTGTTCTCCCCGCCGAGTCCGAATACGTTTTTGCTTTCGAAATCCTTATCCATGATTTTCACCTCGCAATTCGGTTTTCAATACGATAATAGCACACGGCAAGTATTTTGTCCAATGCTTATTGCAGATGAAAATCCATACGGCAACCGGATATTACGGAAACACTCCGGATCGGCTTAGCTCTTTTCTGAGGTGCAGTATTATCTTTTTTTCGAGACGGGATATGTACGACTGACTTATCCCGAGCAGATCCGCAACTTCCTTCTGCGTCTTTTCTTCCCCGCCCTTCAGTCCGAAACGCATTTCCATTATTATGCGCTCTCTGTCCGAAAGTCTGTTCACGGCATCGCGCAGCAGCTGTTTTTCCACAGAAGATTCGAGATCACGGCTCACGATATCGGGATCGGTACCGAGTATATCCGAAACAAGCAGCTCGTTGCCTTCGAAGTCCACGTTAAGCGGCTCGTCCAGAGAAACTTCGCAGCGCGTTCGCACAATACGGCGCAGATGCATAAGTATTTCGTTTTCTATACAGCGGGACGCATATGTGGCAAGCTTGATGTTTTTTTCAAAATTATACGAGTTAACCGCCTTAATCAGACCTATCGTTCCGACGCTTATCAGGTCTTCTATGTCCACGCCGGTATTGTCGAACTTGCGGGCTATGTATACGACAAGTCTGAGATTGCGCTCGATAAGCAGCGATTTCGCCGCCGCGCTGCCCTCTCTCATCTCTCCGAGAGCGCGGCTCTCTTCCGCCGGTGTGAGCGGCACGGGCAGCGTCTCTCCGCTCCCGACATAATACGCTTCGGAATCGGTTATCCCGAATATCCTCTTTATGAACGTTATGATCGCATCAAGCATTGGCGCCTCCGAGCATGGATACCGGCAGAAGCATATCCTCTTCGCGGCGAAAGCCTGCGGCGGACACGCCCAGCATCACATCACTATATTTATTCCGTATTTTATCGAAATATAATAAAAATCCGTCGGGTTTTATCAATATCAGCCGTGAACACGCTCCTCCGACTCCGCATACCGTTTTGACGCCCGTCCGCTTTGTCAGCGCGCCCGTGCCGAAACTGCCTACGAACGAACTCAGTTTTATTATGACGACCGGTATACCCTTTTCTTCCAGCCCGCTGCCGGTATCGAAATATCCGCGCAGCCGTGCCGAACAGCCGTCTACGGTTACGAGAGCCGTGCATCCGAACGCGCTCTCCGCCCGTTTTTTGCGCGCTGCGGCGATCACAAATCTTGCCGGGATATATACAAGCAGCGACGTTGCGGACGGAACGAAATACGGCAGACGCGACGGCGAAGACAGCGCAAGTCCGATGTCGCCCCACAATAAGCATTCCGCCATCAGCGTGACTCCGCCAAGCAGCGCTGTCGAAGCAAAAAAACACAGCGCGCCGAACAACGGATTGCGAATGCCGCAGAACAGTATAACGGAAAACGCGATACCCAGCGCCGCTTTTGACAGTACGATCAGCGGAGTCGGCATGATCCAGAACGGATAAAACACACCGGCAAGCGTGCCGGCAACCGCAACTGCCGCCGCACGCATCCTGCGGGTTCTCAGTCCGGTAAATGCGTACGACAGACTTGCCGTCAGCGCGGTCACGACGATATTGTCCGCGACGAAAAACTCTATGTAGATCTTCATTGCGTACATTCTAACACGCGCAAAGCGGCGTGTACTATGTTTTATTGTCGAAGTTAAAAAGAAAAACGCAAAGCGAAAAACGCTCCGGAAGTCTGCGGACTTCCGGAGCGTTTCTTCTCGTTATCGAGACGCTTAAAACGAAACGATCAATGCTTATCGCCGTCGAACGTATTCCTGCCTCTGTTGCGTTTTTCTTTCAGCCACGGCGCGACGTCATCGTCGTCATCGTCATCTACGGGATGCACTATCGTGCGAGCTATACCGGCGCCCGTCGCACCTGCCGAAGGCTGCGGCTGGATACGGGGTTCCTGCGCGGCGGGAACCGCGTCGCGCGGAACGGAAGGCTGTCCCGTCTCCTGCCTGTTTTCGCGGCGTTTCTCATCGTCGAATCCGGTCGCTATTATCATGATCTCAACGTCGTGAGGGAGATCGTCTCTGAAATCGAATCCGAATATGATATTTGCGTCCTTGTTGACCGCCTCACGCACGAGAACCGCGGCTTTGTCTATTTCTTCCACCGTCACTTCATGTTTGGCTTTTATATAAAGCATGACGCTCGTCGCGTTATTTATACGGACATCCTGCAAACGGATATT
>CASEMM010000174.1 GCA_949289095.1 uncultured Eubacteriales bacterium
CCGCCCCGTGCTCATGACGGAAGAGGAAGCTGCAAAGGCTCCCAAGGGCTTCGTTTCCAAAAACGCCAACGGTTTCCAGGGTATGAAGTTCAGGGTTCAGGTATCCCCTCTCGACTGCACGGGATGCTCGTCCTGCGCGAACGTCTGTCCCGCGCCCGGAAAAGCGCTTAAAATGACGGACATCGAAGTTGCGACCAAAGCGGAAAAAACCAACTGGGAATTCGCGCAGACCGTTCCCGTCAAGAGCGTTCCTCCCACAAACCCCAAGAACAGCCAGTTCAGCCAGCCGCTCTTCGAATTCTCGGGCGCGTGCGCGGGCTGCGGCGAAACGCCTTACGTCAAACTCGTCACGCAGCTGTTCGGCGACCGCATGATAATCGCAAACGCGACGGGCTGCTCGTCGATATACGGCGGTTCCGCACCCGTCTGCCCTTATACGAAGAACGCCAAAGGCGAAGGTCCCGCATGGGCTAACTCCCTGTTCGAGGACAACGCGCAGTTCGGTTACGGAATATACCTCGCTTACAAGACCCGCCGCGAGAAACTTGCGGCAGATATGCACAAAGCTATCGAGCTGGGCGTCGGCGATAACCTCAAAGCCGCGTTCGAGGAATGGGGCGCCAACATGAAGAGCGTCGAAATCACACGCAAGTGCGCGGATGAGATTAAGGCGGCTCTGCCCGAAGCGATCAAGGCGGCGGACGGCGAACTCAAGAGCGTGCTCGAAACGATCTATGCGGACAGCGACTGCATCGTCAAGAAATCCTTCTGGATTATCGGAGGCGACGGCTGGGCATACGACATCGGTTACGGCGGACTCGATCACGTGCTCGCGCAGGATGAGGACGTCAACGTGCTCGTGCTTGATACCGAAGTGTATTCCAACACCGGCGGTCAGGCGTCCAAAGCATCCCCTACCGGATCCGTCGCAAAGTTTGCCGCGGCAGGCAAACGCACCAAAAAGAAGGATCTCGGCATGATGGCGATGAGTTACGGCTATGTGTACGTCGCGCAGTGCGCTATGGGCGCAAGCCAGCCGCAGCTGCTCAAAGCTCTCACCGAAGCGGAGAAATACGACGGACCGTCCCTCGTCATCTGCTACTCCACCTGCATCAACCACGGTATCCGCATGGATATGGGTCAGATGGAACAGAAGAAGGCAGTGGAAGCGGGTTACTGGCAGCTCTACCGCTACAATCCCGATACCGGTTTCACTCTCGACTCCAAAGATCCGACGGCGTCCTATCAGGACTTCATCATGGGCGAAACGAGATATAAATCCCTCAAAGCGTCCAAGCCCGAAGTCGCAAGCATCCTCTTCGCCAAGGCGGAGAAAGACGCAAAAGCCCGTCTCGAAACATACAAGATCAAGGCGGAGGAAACAAAGGAAGCGCAGGCTGCCGCTGCGGAAAACAAATAACGGAATATAAAAGCATATAACGGCATCCCCGCGTCTGCAAAATGCAGACGCGGGGTTTTTTCTTCCCTTCCGGAGGACTCCGATGAAAAAATTTTCGCTTTGCGGCTCTTTTCGGTTGACGGCAGCGAAACAATATGCTATACTGCGCAAGTAGTTAAAATTTTTTAAGTAAAAATTTTTAATGAACGACAGGACAAAAACAATAACGGAGAAAGGCATGGACGAATCGGCAAAAGAACTTCTCGAACGCGGAATAGAACGGGATTTCGAAGTGATATACAACGAATTCCGTCTGCAGCTGTATAAGCACATATTCGGAATAATCGGAGAAAAATCCGGATCGCTTTCGGCAACGGAGTATTTCAGCGCGGAAGTCGTATATCTGCTCGGTTCGCCCACGGTTACCGAATTTGCGGAATACCTCAACATATCCTCGCCGAACGCCGCGTATAAAGTGCGTTCGCTCACGGAAAAGGGATATCTCGTCAAAACGCAGACGGACGACAAGCGCAGCTACCGTTTATCCGTCACGGAGAAATTCACGCGATATTACCAC
The DNA here is from genome assembly GCA_949289095.1 of uncultured Eubacteriales bacterium. Classification (GTDB taxonomy): domain Bacteria; phylum Bacillota; class Clostridia; order Christensenellales; family Pumilibacteraceae; genus Protoclostridium. The sequence continues at coordinate 1,977 of CASEMM010000174.1, forward strand.
AAAGAGGACAGTTACGGCGCATATATCACCCGCATGCTCGAAAAACGCCTTACCGGCGAAGAACTCGAATACGTCGGCAGAATTTTCAGACGCTACATCGAACAGATAGATATGGAAAAGAAAAGAGTAAAAGAATAAACGGCGTCTGAAATTCCCGTATTGCACAAATACCGCGTCAATAAACCGCGCGGACGATAACCGATTTTCTTTTTCGGACCGCTCTGTGCGCTTCGGCGCCTTGACGGGCATACTGCGTTCGGGAATATGTCATACATATGCCGTCCGGGCAGCGGACACGGCGCGGTTCAATAATTTAACGGAACATACGCGGCAATTGCGCTCCCGGGCTTATCGCTCTGCGATAGTACGGGCGCTTATCCGAAAAAAATACCGAATAAAAGGAACGATCATATGCTTAAAATCATTACGGATTCCGCCGCCAATCTTTCGGCGGAAGAAGCAAAGGAAATAGGAGCGGAAGTACTCCCCTATCCCGTTATTTTCGGGAACGAAACGCTGCTCGACGGCGCGGACATCAGCGTGGAGGGGTTTTACGAAAGACTCGCATCCGACCCGAATCATCCGCACACGTCGCAGATAAACGTCGCGGAATTCGAAGAAGTATTCTCACGTCCCGAAAACTCCTGTCCGCTGTTCGTGGTGCTGCTGTCGTCCGCGCTCTCCGGCACGGCGGACTGCGCGCGGCTCGCGGCAAAGAATCTCGGCAGGGACGACATTTACGTCTATGATTCTTTGGGCGCGACGATAATGGAAAAAACTCTCGTTTATGCAGCCGCCGCGCGGCGCGACATGGCTGCGGAAGAGCTCGCCGCCGCGCTGGACGACATACGATCCCGCATGGAACTTTATGCAATCGTGGATACGCTCGAATACCTCTATAAGGGCGGCAGACTCAAAAAAAGCACGGCGACCCTCGGCAAGATCCTGCGCATAAAACCCATACTGACCGTATCGCGGGAAGGCAAAGTCGAAATGTGCGGAAAAGCTATAGGCACGACGCTTGCCGTCAGAAACGTAGCTAAACGCGTGGAGAATGCGGATCCGGAATTTCCCGTATCGTTCCTTTACTCCGCTTCGGACACGCTATGCCGCAAACTGGTCGCGGAAACGGCAAAAACGGGAGCCTGCACCGAGAATGCAATAAACGAAGCGGTCAACCTCTGCCCCGTCATCGGCGTTCATGTAGGTCCGGGCGCGGCGGGCGTTTGCTTCGTAAGAAAAAAATAATACTTTTGCGGAATGGTTTTTGCAGGGAGAAGCCCCCTCTTTGAAAAGAGGCGTCTTCCCCCTGCACCCACTTTCCCGAGAAACTTAAAGTCCAAATTATATAAAAACGCAGACCCAACATTAAACCGGCGACCGAATATTAAATCGGCGATCAGATATAGAAATACAGATTACCACCACCCCCACACACACGTTTCGGAAATCGAAATACGGAAAACGGGTCCGGCATATCCGCCGGACCCGTTGTTTTTTATTCCTTTGTTACTGCCGCAAGATCTCCTTGCCGCGCTCCGGCGTTTTGGCCGGAGCGCCGCTCATGTCTTGCTTCCTGACCCGTTTCACACTTCCGTAAATACCGTCACGGTATCCACGTTGGGCGAAGACTGGGTATTGCCATCGGATACGCTGCCGTCCGCCTTGTTCACGGGTGCGGTGCTGCCGTCCCAATACAGATACGCGCCGCTCTCCGTCCTCGGGCAAAGCGATTCGAGAACGAACGTGTCGCCCGCTTTGAGCGTCAGATTGTCGAACACGACGTACTGCCAGTTAGCCATTATCGCATAGTTGCCCGTCGCGCCCGTCAGCATGACGCCGTCGTCGATTGCTATCTCGGCAGTCGTGCCGTCCGAGTGACGGATATATGCTTTGAACACCTTATTGAACTGCATGTCGCCGGTCACCGCCTTTGAATCCGCCCAGCTCGCATTGTGTATCCAGCCGGAGGAAGCCTTGACCGCTATCGCGCCCGTGGTTTCGCTCTCCACGGAAACGGGCACTTCTATGCGTGAACCGCCGTAGAGATTCATAACATAGTCGTTGCCCGTGCTGATATTGAGAGCCGCCTGAACGGTAGGGCTTGCTCCATCCATGGTGCGCATCGCTGCCGTCGTTCTATCAGCATATTTGCCAGCTGCCGCCCACGCTATGGTATTCGTTCCCGCGAGATGTTCGCTCTTCAGATCGACCATGCTGCCGTTTTCGCTTATGTTCTCGGTCACCGCACCGCAGTCGCAGGAGCGCACGAGCACTTCCCTGCCGTCCTCCTCGCGCACGATCACCGCCGTCTTGGTGAGCGCGTGGTCGGTAAGCACGGGAACGGACGAAATCACATCCTTTCTGCCGCAATAACCGCATATGCGATAGGTTTCGCCTGCATGGGCGCACGTCGCTTCCACGACTATCTCTTCACCGTAGGCGTGATCCGTCTTGGGAATGGCGATGGGTCTGACCGCGCCGCACACCGAGCACGTCTGTTCGGCTTTGCCCGTGGATACGCACGTCGCTTCGCGCACGACTTCTTCTTCGCCGTATTCGTGGTCGTGGAGTACCGCGCCCGCGTTTATCGTAAGATAGTCCACCA
>CASEMM010000175.1 GCA_949289095.1 uncultured Eubacteriales bacterium
CTCAAAAAACGCTCGTTCGGCAGAGTTACGTTTCTTCCCATGTCTACGATACGTCCCCGCAATCTCCGTAACGATCAGCGCGCGTTTCTTTCGTCGGAAGGCTGTTTCGGAGTCGCAGCTGAACTTGTTTCTTACGACAGCAAATACGACAATATAGTCCGCTGGCTGCTCGGAACCACCGTCGTGGCCGACAATATTAGAACAGGTATCCGCATAGCGCGCGCGTCCGGCTATTCGTTCAGGATAGTCACGCTCGACGGCGATATAATCAATCCCGCCGGCTCGATAACGGGCGGCAGCAAGAAAGCCGACATATCAAATGTATTCGCTTACGACAGAGAGCTGCGCGAAATGGAAGAGCAGCTGACCGGCGTGAACGAAAAGATATCCGCATATAAAAAAGAAATAGCGCGCATTACCGAAGAACAGGACGCGCTCTCGCTCAACATAAAAAAACGGTCTGCCGAGGCACACGATCTGGACGTTTCCGTTGCGGCGCACGAACAGCAGTATCTGAAACTTACGGGCGAAACCGAGGAAACGGACAGGGAGCTGGGCGAACAGACAGCGCAGATACTCGTTTGGGAATCGCGGGTCGAAGAAATAACGAACGATATCAATTCCGTCGAAGAACTGAACAATCTCGTTCAGAGCAAAAAAGAAAGCGCGCTCGGCGAAGGAGAACAGAGTTCGGATATTATCAGCGGGCTGCGCGCGGATTCGGAAAAACTTCATGCCGCACTGACGGAACTGCGTATAGAAATCGCAGGTAAGGAAAACGAAGCCGCAAACACGCAAAAGGATATAGAAAGGCTTGCATCCGCAATAAACGCGTCACGCACCGAATGCGTGCGTTTACGAGCATGCCACGACGAGCAGTATGCGCAGGCCGAAGCAAAAAAAGCAGAGGCGGACAAACTGCGTCTCAGCGTCAACGAAAATGACAGCAACCGCGTTGCCGAACTCAAACGCCTGATAACCAATTTCGGCGAATACAAACAAAAAGTGCAAAGCAATCTCAACGCATACGATGCGGAGAGAATGCGTCTCACGGGCGAATTCAACGATCTCACGGAACAGCGCAACGCGGAAGATCTCAAGTTACAGAAAGTGGACACGGATCTCGAACAGATGCAGCAGCGCATAGAAGAAGTCTATAAGCTGACGTATGAACAGTGCATTCCTCTGCGCACCGACGATTTCGATCTGACAGGCGGAATAGAGGAAGCGGCAAAACTCAGACGCAGAATAGACAATCTCGGACACGTCAACATTGACGCGATCGAAGAATGCGAGAAGGTATATTCCGAATACAACGAATTACAGAAACAGCGCGACGATCTCTCTGATGCGGAACGTGATCTCGTAAAGATCATATCCGATTTGTCCAAAGAAATGAAATCGGTCTTTATGGACAAATTCACGCAGATAAACGATAATTTCAAAATCATTTTCCGCGAACTGTTCGACGGCGGCACGGCGGAACTTGCGCTCACCGAACCGGAAGAAGGCGAGGACGAGCTGTCTGCAGGCGTCGAAATAAAGGCGCAGCCGCCGCAGAAAAAACTCCAGCTGCTCTCGCTGCTTTCGGGCGGAGAAAAAGCTATGACGGCAATAGCAATACTGTTTGCGATACTCAAACTGCGTCCCATGCCGTTCTGCGTCCTCGACGAAATCGAGGCTGCACTCGACGACGCAAACGTCCTGCGTTTCGCAAAATATCTCAAACGATTCAGCAGCGGAACTCAGTTTATAGTAATAACGCACCGTAAACCAACAATGGAACTTGCCGACGCGCTGTACGGCGTTACCATGGAAGAAAAGGGCGTTTCAAAAATGGTGTCCGTCAAGCTCGCAGACGCAGTAAGACTCGCCGAATAACGGAGGAAGTATGGGAATATTCGCAAAAATCAAAGCCGCGCTCAAAAAGACGAAAGATGCGATCGCATACAGGCTCAACAAGCTCTTTACGGGCGGGGTGCTTAACGACGAGTTTTACGATGAGCTCGAAACCACACTGCTTTCTGCGGACATCGGCAGCGAAACCACGGAGAATATCCTCGGCGAACTCAAAAAAGCCATAGACAAAAAACATCTTACCCGTCCGGAACAGGTGCGCACCGAGCTTAAACGCATAATGACAGAGATACTCGATTTCGAACTTCCCGAAGAGACATATCCTCTCGTCATACTTGTCGCGGGAGTCAACGGCGTCGGAAAAACCACGTCGATAGGCAAACTCGCGCATAACTACAAAAAAGCGGGCAGGAGCGTCACTATTGCGGCAGCGGACACGTTCCGCGCCGCCGCCGCGGACCAGCTGACGGTATGGGCGGAAAGAGCGGGCGTGCGCATTGTCAAGCATGCAGAGGGCGCTGATGCAGCGGCAGTCGTATACGACGCGCTGCAAAGCGCGAAAAGCAGGGGCACGCAGGTTACCGTAATAGACACGGCGGGACGCCTGCATAACAAAGTCAATCTCATGGAGGAGCTTAAAAAAATAGACCGCGTCATCGACCGGGAATTCCCCGAAGCCATGCGGCTCAATTATATAGTCCTCGACGCTACCACTGGGCAGAATGCTCTGTCTCAGGTGGATCTGTTCAATGAAGCTATAGACATAGACGGCATCATACTCACCAAACTGGACGGAACCGCAAAGGGCGGCGTCGTCCTCGCAATCGCGGGAGAAGAGGAAGTGCCCGTCGTGTATATAGGCGTGGGAGAGGGAATTGACGATCTCGAAAAATTCGATGCGGAAGAATTCGTTTCGGAAATAGTGGACGGCGAATGACTTGCCGTCCGTCGCACGCGCGCGGAGTACGGAACTTGCGGCGCGTCCGGCGGTAAACGAATCGCGCAGCATTGCGGAAAATATGTCGGCAAATCGCTTGACATATTTTTTCATGCAATGTATACTTGTAAAGTAATTCGGCTTTACAGGTATTTTTCGATGAAAGATCTGTACGTTTCATTGCTCGGCGACATATACGGCAATCTGCTCACCGATAAACAGCGGAACATCGTCAGGGACTATTACGACCGCGATCTTTCGTTGAGCGAAATTGCGGAAGCGCACGGCATAACGCGTCAGGCGGCGCTGGATGCGGTGCGCACGGGCGAAAACACGTTAAAAAAATACGAGAGCGCACTCGGCTTTGCGGAAAAGTTCAGGCGAATAAGCGAATACGTTTCGGAGATCGAAAAGCTGCTCGGCAACGGTGACTGCAGCGGAGCGGAAGCCGCAACAAAGGAACTCGAAGCGCTGTTAATATGATGAGGTGAAAATGGGAATATTTTCCGGACTGGGAGACAAACTCAAACACGTTTTCGGCAAACTCGCCAACCGCGGAAAACTTGACGAATACGAAATCAAACAGGCTATGCGCGAAATACGCATAGCGCTTCTCGAAGCGGACGTAAACTACAACGTCGTCAAGGATTTTATCGCAAAAATCAGCGAAAGAGCCAAGGGCGAGGAGATAGTCAAAAGCGTTACGCCCGGTCAGCAAGTCGTCAAAATAGTCAGCGACGAACTGACGCAGCTCATGGGAGCGAAGAACGCGAAACTGGATGTTGCGAGCAAACCGCCTACGGTCGTCATGATGTGCGGACTTCAGGGCGCAGGCAAGACGACGATGTGCGGAAAACTCGCGGCGCTTCTGAAAAAACAGGGTAAAAAGCCTCTGCTCGTCGCATGCGACATATACCGTCCCGCCGCAATCAACCAGCTTAAAGTGGTGGGCGGCAATGCGGGAGCGGAAGTGTTTGAAAAAGGCACGCAAAAACCCGTCAAGACAGCCGAACAGGCAATCAAATACGCACTTTCCGTCGGCTGCGATACCGTTATAATAGACACGGCGGGCAGACTGCATATCAACGACGACCTCATGCGCGAGCTGGAGGACATCAAAAAAGCGGTCAGACCCACGGAAATTCTGCTTACCGTAGACGCGATGACGGGTCAGGACGCCGTTACCGTGGCAACGGCTTTCAACGACAGGCTGGACCTAACCGGCGTAATACTCACCAAGCTGGACGGAGATACCCGGGGCGGAGCCGCGCTGTCGATAAGAGCCGTAACGGGCAAGCCCATAAAGTTCTGCGGTACCGGCGAAAAGATAGGCGATATCGAAGCGTTCTATCCGGATCGCATGGCGAGCCGCATACTCGGCATGGGCGACGTGGTTTCTCTCGTCGAGCGCGCGCAGGAAGCGATGGATGAGGAAACGATGCGCAAAATGGAAAAGCGCGTCAAGGATGCGACATTCACGCTGGACGATTTCCTCGTGCAGTTCGAATCGCTCAAAAAAATGGGCGGCATAGGAGAAGTCATGCAAATGCTCCCCGGTATGAGTAAATACAATATCGGAGATAAAAGCATTGACGAAAAGCGCTTGGAAAAATTCAAAGCTATAATAAATTCGATGACAAAGAAGGAGCGCGAGCATCCCGAAATAGTCAAATCGTCAAGGCGGCGAAGAATAAGCGCCGGCAGCGGTACGACAATTCAGGATGTAAATCAGCTTCTGAAACAATTCGATCAGACACGCGATCTCATGCGCAAAATGAAAAACAACAAAGGCAGACTGCCTTTCTGAAATGAAAATACTTTATAACGAACAAGGAGAATAAACGAAATGGTCAAGATCAGACTCACAAGAATGGGCGATAAAAAATCACCTTTTTACCGCATAATAGTCGCGGACGAGCGCTCCCCGAGAGACGGACGCTTTATCGACACGATAGGTACGTACAATCCGCTTACTAATCCCGCCGATATTAAAATCGACGCCGAAAAAGCACGTACGTGGCTCAAAAACGGCGCCCAGCCTACGGATACGGTAAAGGCGCTGTTCGTACAGCAGGAAATCATTCCCGCCGGCAAGAGACCTCCCGCCAAGACCGGCAAGAAGAAGGATAATAAAGAAGGCTGATCATGCAGGAACTCGTGGAATACCTCGTCGGCAAGCTTGTGGACGATAAATCTTCCGTCAAGGTTGAAGTGAACGGCGACGTTGTAAATATCACAGTGTCAAAGGAAGATATGGGCAAACTCATCGGGAAACAGGGCAGAACGGCTAAAGCTCTGCGCACGATAGTTAAAGCCGCTGGCGCAAAAGAGGGCAGGAATTATACCGTCGAAATGACGGAAATCTGATCGCGTTTTGAAACTGACAATAGGCGAAATCGTTAAGGCGCAGGGAATTAAGGGCGAAGTCAAAGTAAAGCCGCAGACAAGCGATCCCGCGCAATTCGGACGGCTGAAAGCCGTATCGGTCGGGGGCTGTCCTCTGAAAATACGAAGCGCGTCCGTGCGCGGCGATTTCGTTTATGTTTCTTTCGAAGGCATCGGAGACCGCAATGCGGCGGAACTGCTGATCGGCAAACGCGTGGAAATTGACAGATCGCAGGCACGAAAACCGGACAAAGACGAATATTTCGTAGTCGATCTTGTGGGATGCAAAGTAATGCTGGATGACGGTACCGAACTCGGAACGCTGACGGCAATAGACAATTACGGATCCGCCGACGTATTTACCGTAACCGGTACGCGCACCGTACGTTTTCCTTTTCTGAAACGTCTCGGTCTTGCATTCGACGAATGCAAACGAACCGTAACCGTGAATAAAGAGCGCTTTGACGAGGTATGTTGCTATGAAGATTGACTTTCTCACTCTTTTTCCCGATATGTTTTCTCCGCTTCATCAGAGCATAACCGGCAGAGCAGAGCGCGCAGGCATTGCGGAAATACGAGCCCACGATATCAGACAATACACTAAAGACAGACACTTCAAATGCGACGACGTACCTTACGGCGGCGGAGCCGGTATGGTAATGACCCCGCAGCCGATCGTGGACGCGGTGAGAGCCGTTGACCCCGACGGAAAGGCAAGACGCATATACATGTCGCCGCGCGGCAGAGTTTTCGACGCTGCCGCGGCAAAAGAACTTGCGGAAGAGAATCGTCTGCTGTTTCTGTGCGGGCACTACGAAGGCGTTGACGAGCGCGCGCTGGAAATATGCGGATTCGAAGAACTGTCGATAGGCGACTACGTTCTTACCGGCGGTGAACTTGCCGCAATGATAGTTGCGGATGCGCTTCTTCGTTTCGTTCCGGGCGTTCTCAGCGAAGGCTCGGCGGACGAAGAAAGCTTTTCCGCGGGTCTGCTCGAATATCCGCAGTACACCAGACCGGCAGTATTCGAAGGAAGGTCCGTTCCCGAAGTGCTGCTTTCCGGACATCACGAAAAAATTGCCGAATGGCGGCGAAAAAAAGCGGAAGAACTGACCGCGCTGCGCCGTCCCGATCTTCTCAGATGATAATCAACTGGTTTCCAGGACATATGAATAAATCGCTCCGGGAAATGGCGGAGCATATAAAATCGGTGGACGCGGTAGTATATGTTCTCGACAGCCGCGCACCTTTTTCCTGTATCAATCCGGAACTTGACAGAATATCGGAAGGCAAGCCGGTAATATATGCGCTCAACAAGGCGGATCTCGTCGAAAGCGAAGATTCGGCGCGGTGGGTTGCCCGACTTTCATCCGGAAAAACAAGCGCAGTCAGGCTTAATTCCACGTCTACGAACGCATCCAAAGTGCTTGCGGACAGAATTAAAAGCGTATGCGCGGACAAAACGGAGAAAAACAAGGCGAAAGGAGTTACAGCCGTCATACGAGCGATGGTCATAGGAGTGCCTAATTCGGGAAAGAGCACGCTGATAAATAATCTTTGCGGAAAAGCAAAGACGGTAACGGGTAACCGCGCCGGAGTTACGCGCGGCAGACAGTGGGTCAGAATTACCCCGCAGCTCGAAGTCCTCGATACGCCGGGTACGCTGTATCCGAAACTCGATAACGAAGAGACCGCTCTCAACCTTGCGTTTATAGGCAGTATACGAGACGAAGTGCTCGATATTCCCGAGCTTGCCTTGCGATTTATAGAAAGAATACGAGACAGCAAAGCGCTTCTGCACAGATACGGCATAAATCCTTCTACTGATCCCGCAGAGACGCTTTTTCTTATCGCTAAAGCAAGAGGATTTCTCGCCCGCGGCGGCGATATCGACACCGAACGCGCGGCATATGCCGTTATAGACGATTTCAGAAAGGGCAGGATGGGAAAAATCATCCTGGAAAGAGCATGAAAACGGACGAACTTTTCGCATTCGACGCAGCATACGGAAATATAGTGGCGGGAATAGACGAAGCAGGCAGAGGACCGCTGGCGGGTCCCGTCGTTGCGGCATGCTGTATTCCGGGACCGATCATGATAGACGGCGTAAACGACAGCAAAAAGCTCAGCGAGAAAAAGCGCGAACATCTTTACGAAGAAATAATCCGTTCCTGTCTCGATTATACCGTCGCAATTGCCGATGAAAACGTGATAGACGATATAAATATTCTTCAAGCCACAAAAATTTGCATGGAAAAATGTGCAAATAATCTCGCTATTATGCCTGACATAGT
>CASEMM010000176.1 GCA_949289095.1 uncultured Eubacteriales bacterium
CGCTTTATGCTTGTTGCGAGTATGAATCCTTGTCCGTGCGGCAATTACGGCAGTTCTGTTGCGGAATGCACGTGTACTCCCGCACAGATATCCAGATACGTATCACGTTTGTCCGGGCCTCTTCTCGACAGAATAGATATACATATAGAAGTAGGCAGCGTGACGTACGGCGAGCTGTCCTCGCGCGAGGACGCGGAGGATTCCGCTTCTGTCAAAGCGCGCGTGGACGATGCCCGCGAAGTACAGCGCAGACGTTTCGGCGCGGGCGGCGCGCATTGCAACGCGCAGATGTCGTCCGCAGATATGCGCAGATACTGCGAAACGGACGCGGAAAGCGAACGCATGCTTCGTGCCGCATTTACCCGGCTGGGGCTGTCGGCGAGAGCTTACGGCAGAGTGCTTAAAGTGGCGCGGACGATAGCGGATCTCGACCGTTCGGAAAAAATAGCGAAAAAACATGTCGCGGAGGCGGTGCAATACCGCAGTCTCGACAGAATCGGGAGATGATATGACGGACGAGCGCAAGGCTTATTACTGGCTGTGCTCGTGCGGACTGACCGCGAGAAAGGCGCAGACCCTGCTCGGAATATACGGAAAACCGTCCGAGATCCTGGCTGATCTGCGTTCGGAAAAACTGCGCGAGTTCTGCGGAAACGCATACGCCGTTCTTGAGGCGCGCGCGGATGAGGAACTGCTTACGCGTGAACTGCGCGAGATAAAGAAACTCGGGCTGCGCGTGCTTGTGATCGGCTATGACGGATATCCCGAAAGGCTGAAAAACAGTATGGAGTATCCTCCTCCCGTGCTGTATGCAAGGGGCGACGTTTCCGTGCTGTCGTTGCCGTCCGTTGCAATGGTAGGCAGCCGCGCGTCCACTGATTACGGCAGACGGGTCGCGTCCGAATGGGCGGCGGAACTGTCCGGTACGTTTGCGATAGTGAGCGGTCACGCAACGGGAATAGATACGTATGCGCTCGGCGGCGCGCTTGAAGCCGGCGGCAGAGCGATAAGCGTGCTTGCGTGTGGACACGACAGATTCGACGAACCGTCGTTCATGCGCAAGGCGGAGGACAGACTGCTCGTCATAAGCGAATATCCTCCGGGGCGGAGAGCGAACAAGTTTGTCTATCACGAACGCAACAGACTGATAAGCGGTCTGTCAGACGGAGTCATCGTGGTAGAAGCTGGGGAAAAGAGCGGCGCGCTGATCACGGCTCGTGCGGCGGCGGAACAGGGCAAACCGCTGTTTGCGGTACCGGGCAGCGTGCTGTCGTCCAGATCCGCAGGAACGAACGCGCTTTTGCGCAGCGGAGCGACGGCGGCGTGCAGTCCGTCGGACATACTTGAAGACATGGGATACGAAAGCGCCGTTTCTGCCGAAGCGGCTAAACTGACGGGAAACCGCGCCGTAATTGCGGAAATACTGCGCGAAGGGGACGCGCACTTCGACGTAATCGCCGAAAAGCTGGGATTGAATGCCGGCGAAGCGGCCGAACTGCTCGGGGAAATGGAACTTGAAGGACTGATAGAGCGGAAAATGATGAATAAGTATTCACTGCTCGTGAGGTAAGTATTGAAACTCGTAGTCATTGAAGGCGTCGGCAAAAGACCCGCGATACAGAAATATCTCGGCAACGGTTATAAGGTGTTCGCAACGATGGGACACGTCCGCGATCTTCCCGCAAAATCGCTTGCGGTCGACATAGAACACGGATTCGAACCGAGATACGAAGTAATGCCGGACAAAAAGAAGATAGTAGCAGAGCTGAAAAAAGAGGCGGGAAACGCGGAATGCGTGTATCTTGCGACCGACCCGGACCGGGAAGGCGAGGCGATATCCTGGCATATCGCTACGATACTCGGACTGCCTGAAACGGACAAGGCGCGTATCACGTTCAACGAAATATCCAAAAAGGCGATAACGAGGGCTCTCGAAAATCCCCGCGAGATAGACAAAAATCTTGTGGACGCCCAGCAGGCGCGCCGCGTTCTCGACAGGCTTGTCGGTTATAAACTCTCTCCGGTGCTTGGCCGCAAGATACAGGGCAAACTGTCCGCCGGCAGAGTACAGAGCGTCACGCTGCGTCTCGTCGTCGAACGCGAAAGGGAAATAGAAAATTTCAAACCGGAGGAGTACTGGCCGTTTTTCTCCGTTCTTTCGCAGAACGGCGGAGAATACAGGGCGGCGCTTACATTCAGAAACGGCGAGAAATACAAGATAGGCAGTTCGGACGAAGCGGAAGAAGTCAAACGCGGACTGGACGGCAGACCTTATGTCGTCAGGAGCGTCAGAAAAACCGTTACGTCCTCGCATGCGCCGGCTCCGTTCAGAACGAGCACGATGCAGCAGGATGCCATAAACAAACTCGGCATGAGTCTCAGGCAGGTTACGATGTCGGCGCAGGCG
>CASEMM010000177.1 GCA_949289095.1 uncultured Eubacteriales bacterium
GGTGACCCTATGCCGACCCGAGAACGCAGTAGATTCGCGAAAAGACGCCGCAGGCGCGGTTAAATGCAACGCATTTTAAAGTATCTTATCGCGCAGGGACTGCATGCGTACGTCGAGGGAATAGGCGATATCGGCGCATTCTTTCAGGTCGGCGGCAAGCAGTTCGGGGTCGGGGATCTCTTTTTTGTATTTGATGTCGTGTTCGAGAGACGCCCAGAAGTCCATGGCTATTGTGCGGAACTGCACTTCTACGCGCACGAAATGTTTCTGTTCCGAAAAGAACACGGGCACTTCCACTACCATATGGTAGCTGCGGTAGCCGTTCGGTTTCGGATCTTTGATATAGTCCTTGATTTTTACGACGGTAATGTCGTCCTGCTTGCAGAGCATGTTTGCGACGGTATATATGTCGTCTATGTATTGACAGATAATGCGTATGCCGGCGATATCGTTGAGATTTTCGCGCATGGATTTTATGGAGAAACCGAGATTGTTGCGGCGCAGTTTGCCCGCAATGCTTTCGGGCGACTTGACGCGGCTTTCTATGCGGTCGATGGGGTTGCGCGCGCGGCTTATCGAAAGTTCTTCGTCGAGCACTTCGAACTTGGTCTGCACTTCGCGTATCGCGCAGTGATAGAGCGTCATGTTCCAGCGGAAGTCTCTGAGCATTTCTATGACCGCGGCCGATTCGTCCTCTTCTCCCATGGCGCGCGCAATGAGCGCGCGTATTTTTCCGTCGTCTTTTTCCGTGTTTATCTTTTTGCCTGAACCCTGCATGGCGTTTTCCTCCCTGCGTTTTTCCGTCGTCGTTGCACATATGATGGCATCGTGCGGTTAAAGCTCCGTTAAAATGACGCGATAATTATAGCATATATACGCGCCCGGGTCAACTCCGCAGGGGCGCGGGACCGAACGGTCCGCGAAAATGAGGTCAAATCGCTTGACTTGATGGCTCGGATTCATATATAATGAGTCGGTAACATTATGCTCGTTAAGAGGCAAATAACACGATTAAAGGAAGTTTACGGTAATGAAAAGAACTTATCAGCCCAAAAAGAGAGCTCAGCGCAAGGTGCACGGTTTCAGAGCGAGAATGAAGACGACGGCGGGCCGCAGAGTGCTCAAGCGCCGCCGCGACAAGGGCAGAAAGAATCTTACGCCCAAGCCCCTCGGCAGAGGCTGATGCGTGCCAAGGCGTTCAGACTGCGGCTGCGGGGCAGTTTCGCATACGTCAGGGCGCACGGAACGAAATACAACGGACGTGCGCTGTCGTTTGTCGTGCTTCGCGGCAGGGGTAAGCGCATAGGTTTCATAGTATCGAACAGGATAGGCAAAGCCGTCAGGCGCAATCTCGCAAAAAGGCGGATGCGCGCCGCCGCGGGCGAACTGCTCGGCGGTATAGGCGGAGGACAGATGATTTTCATCGCAAAGCAGGGAATAGAACGGCTGACTTATGCCGAAATAAAGGCGCAGATGATCTCCCTGCTCGTCAGAAGCGGAATGCTGCGCGAGGGCGGCGCGTCATGATACTCAGACGCAGAAGAAAACTCACGTTCGTGCGCGCGCTCGTAAAGACGCTCACGCTCGCGTGGCTTTTTCAGGGACTCGTGCTGCTTTATAAAAAGACGCTTTCGCGCGCGATAGGCAAGTCCTGCATATTCTATCCGACATGTTCGAGTTATATGTATCAGGCAATCGAAGATTGGGGCACGGTCAGGGGGATAGCTCTCGGCACGGCGCGGCTGCTTCGCTGCAATCCGCTCGGAAACGGAGGTTTCGACCCCGTCCCTTATAATCCCAGAGGAGAGATCAAATGGCTGTATTAGACGGTATAATGACCGTTATCGGCAGCGCCGCAGAGGCAGGCGTGGAAACGTATACCACATTTCCGTGGGCAATGCTGCTCAACGGCGCGATGGGAGGTATAGGCTTTTACGCGCTTCGCATCATACTGCTGACGGTCTGCCTCAAACTCATCCTTTCGCCCCTCGATTTTTTCCAGCGTTATAAGATGCGCAAAAACCAGCTTATAACGATGCGGCTCAAACCGCAGATGGAAAAACTTGAAAAGGCATACGGAAACAATCCCAAGGTTTTGCAGCAGAAGCAGGCGGAACTCAATAAACGCGAGGGAATGAGTTACCTTGCAAGCTGTCTGCCCATGATAGTCACGCTCGTCGTATTCATGTGGCTTTGGTCCGCAATGCGTACGAACGCGGAGTACAAACAGTTCTATAACTATTTCCAGATATATGAGCGTTACGACGCGGCATACGTTCAGTCCTTCGGCGCATACGGCGAGGAAGGGAGCGAAACGTCGTGGTACGACGCCGCCGCGGACAGGCTGTCGCTCGATTTCGGCGACGAGTATATCGATGCGTTCGGTACCGAATACGGTACGGACGGACGCGGAGATAAGGAAACGGCATATGCCGTCGCATACGCGAATGCGGAAGTGCAGGCGAGCGACGAGTTCTCCGAGGCGTATTTCGAACTGTTCGCGCGCTCCTATGCGGATGCTTACGACGAATACGTAGCTACTTACGAAAGCGGAGACACGCTCTATGCCGATGCGGGCGAATACGCGCGTCTCATCGCCGCCGAAACGGTTGCGGACTCCTATTGCCGCATAGCGGCGCAGACCGCGGCATACGACTACTTCAACGGCACACCGGGATCGGATTACGAAAAAGACGGCGAGCACTACGAATACGATTCGTTCATCTGGATACGCGACATATGGTCGCCGGATACGCCGTGGTCGAGTTCCGTCGCTGAAAGCGGTTCGGACTTCGTTTCGCGCGTAGGAACGTATGCGACGGACGCGTCCCGTTCGGGACTCAGTCCCGAGCTGCTTGAAAAAGCGGTCAATTCCTATGACGTCGTAATGGCAAAGATACTCGCGGGCGACGAAACGGGCGTGAACGGATTCATGATCCTGCCTATTCTCGCCGTCGCGCTTAACATCGTTTCGCAGATAATAATGCGCAAGCAGCAGAAAAAGAGCGGACAGGACGCGCAGCTCGGTCAGAATAAGGGCTGCATGACGGCTATGGTCGTCATCATGCCGCTGCTGATGGCATACTTCGCGTTCATATACTGCGCGGCATTCACGCTGTATATGGTGCTTAACTCCGTCATGAGCTTGCTGATCAACCTCGTAACGACGGGTATTACGCGTAAAATGATCCCCATTTCCGCTTCGGTAACCAAAGAGGGCGGGGAGTTTGTGGAAAAATACGGCAGACCCGATCCCAACAAGACGGGCGGCAGGAAATAAGAGAGGGACGCCATTGAAATCCGTAGAATGCGAAGGCAAAGACATAGAACAGGCGCTTAACCGCGGACTTGCGGAACTGGACTGTAAACTGGATGACGTAAGCGTCGAAATACTCGAACATCCCGGGATAATACGCAAGGCGAAGGTGCGGCTTACCGTCGAAGACGGAAGGGGAGGTTCTCCCGCCGCGTCCGAGATAATGCGGGATCTCGAAAAACGGGCGAAAGACGCCCGCGGAGAGAAAAACGTCCGGAACGGACGCAAGGGCAAAGGCGATGCGCGCCGCGACGGGCAGAACGCACAGCGCGCGGAAGGCGGACGCAAAGTTCCGCAGCAGCCTCAGGCAAAGCAGCCCCCGGTCCGTACGACGGACGCCGGAAAAGCGGACGCTCTTCCGAAAACAGGCGACGCGGTCAGACAGTCCGCGCCCTCGGGCGGAGCGAAAGGCGCGTTCCGTGCCGATTTCAGAGCGGATCTCGAAGCCGCTGCCGCAGGAAAGCCCTCGGGCATACAGCGGCAGGAAGCGAAGCGCGACGAAAAGCGCGCGCAGGGAGGCGGACAGCGCGGAGGAAGCGCCGCGCGGGAAGTGCCCGGGCCGCTCGTCGGCACGGTTAAAGAATATATCGAAAAGGTCGTTTCGCTCATGGGCATACCCGCGGAGGCGGTGTGTACGGCTGCGGACGGCGAGATAAACGCGGAGCTTAAAACGGACGATGCGCTTGCGATAGGCCGTAAGGGCGAAACGCTTGACGCGCTCGAATATCTTGCCACGCTTACGACTGCCGACGGAGACAGATATGTCCGCGTCAACCTTGACTGCGGAGAATACCGCGCGCGCAGGAACGAAGCGATACGCGCCGAAGCGATTGCCGCGGCGGACAGGGCGGCGGCGACGGGCAGACGCGTGGATCTCGAATCCATGAACAGCGCGAGCCGCAGGGAAGTGCATGCCGTTCTCGGCGAACGCGGCGACGTGATAACCCGCAGCGAGGGCAGAGAACCGGACAGGCATGTCGTGATAATTCCCAAGGGCAGGGGCGGAAACCGTTCGGGCGGCGAGAAACCGGGCGGTGAAAGAAGGAATAACCGCAACCGCCGTCACCGCGGCGGAAAGCCGGGCGGCAGACCTGCGCCTCAGGACATACAGGAACATAAGGACGAATGACGTCCGCCCGAAATCCGTACGGAAATCCCGTACGGATTTTTTCTGCCGGACGGATCCGCTTTGCCGTAAGTCGGTCAGGCGTATGCCGTTTCCGTGTGCGGAGCCGGCTGCGCGGCGATACGGGCATAGGGAAAAGCGACGGAAAAATTTTCGGAAAAACCTCTTAAAAACATTTGACTTTGAGAGGAGATATGTATATAATACGGATATGGAAGCAAAGGTGCTGACGGAATTTTCCGTTAGCGCCTTATTTTGTTTTCAGGAGACGGCGTTTGCCGTCCGCGACTCAGATAATCAAGTAATTAAGAATAAAGGAGCAAAGACAATGAACGTACCCGAACTTTTCGGAAGCATGGTATTCAACGACGGCGAGATGAAGAAGCGGCTGACTCCCGAGACTTATAAGGCTCTGAAAACCACCGTTTCGCAGGGCGCGTCGCTCTCTCTCAGGCTTGCGGACGAGATAGCCGAAGCCATGAAAGAGTGGGCGATAGAAAAGGGAGCGACGCATTTTACGCACTGGTTCCAGCCCATGACGGGACTGCCTGCGGAAAAACACGATTCGTTCATCGATCCGCAGCCGGGCGGTTCGGTAATCATGACGTTCAAGGGCAAGGAACTTATCAAGGGCGAGCCGGACGCGTCAAGTTTCCCTTCGGGAGGCATGCGGGCAACGGCTGAGGCACGCGGCTACACGGTATGGGATCCGACGAGCTACGCCTTTGTCATAGGTACGACCCTTTACATCCCCACTTGTTTCGTATCCTTCACGGGCGAGGTGCTGGATAAAAAAACTCCGTTGCTGCGTTCCATGGACGCGATCAGCGGCATAGCGACGAAGTTTGCGAAGCTGTTCGGCGTGGAGTGTTCGAGAGTGAACTGCACTGTCGGGCCGGAGCAGGAATACTTCCTTATCGACAGGGAACTGTATAATTCCCGCAAGGATCTCCGCTATACGGGCAGGACGCTGTTCGGAGCGGAGCCGCCCAAGGGACAGGAACTCGAAGATCAGTATTTCGGTTCGATCAGAACCCGCGTCATGGCGTTCATGGAGGACGTGGACGAACAGCTGTGGAAGCTGGGCGTATCCGCAAAGACGCGTCATAACGAAGTCGCTCCGTCTCAGCATGAGCTTGCTCCCGTGTTCTCGACGGTAAACGTTGCGACCGACCACAATCTGCTGACGATGGAAGTGCTCAAAAAGACGGCGGAACGCCACGGGCTTGCGTGTCTGCTGCATGAAAAACCGTTCAAGGGCGTGAATGGCAGCGGCAAGCACGACAACTGGTCCATATCCACCGATACGGGAGTCAATCTTCTCTCTCCCGGCAAAGATCCCGCGAACAATCTGCTTTTTCTTGCCACCGTGGCTGCGGTTATCAAAGCGGTACACGAGCATGCGGATCTGCTCCGTCTGTCCGTTGCGACGGCGGGAAACGATCACCGTCTGGGCGCGAACGAAGCTCCCCCCGCGATAATAAGCGTATATCTCGGCGATCAGATAACGGATATATTCGAGGCTCTTGCGGCGGGCAGAAAATACAAGAGTGCGGATGCCGCAAAAACCGGCATAGGAGTCACCGCCGTTCCCGATTTCATAAAAGACAATTCCGACCGCAACCGGACTTCTCCGTTTGCGTTCACCGGCAATAAATTCGAGTTCAGGGCGCTGGGAAGCTCGCTGAACATAGCCTGCCCGAACATGATGATAAACGTCGCCGTCGCCGACGCGATGGAGAGCATGATCGAGGTGCTGGAGAAATCGAAACCGGCAGATTTCGAAAAAACCGCGCGCAAGCTGATTAAGGACGTGTATCTCGCGCACAAAGCGGTGGTGTTCAACGGAAACAACTATTCCGAAGAATGGATTAACGTGGAGAGCAAGAAGCGCGGACTTCCCGAAATCAAGTCCACCCCGGAAGCTCTGCCGTATTATACGAAGCCGGAAAACGTCGCGTTGCTTTCGCGTTACGGCGTGCTGACCGCGCGCGAGTGCGAGGCGAGAAAGGAAATACTTCTCGAACAGTACGCGAAGGTGATCAACATCGAAGCGTACACAATGTATAAAATGACGGCGAAGATGATCCTTCCCGCGTGCGTGGAGTTCATGAACGTGCTCTCGGAATCGGTGGCGAGAAAGAAGGGACTGAACATGACTTACGATTACGAGGGCAGCGTGCTTTACAAAGCGGGCAAACTCGTTGACGAGGCGTATGCGAAAAACAACAAACTCGAGGAACTCAGACGCACCGCGGCCGGTATGACGGATATCGAAAAGCAGACCATGTATCTGCACGACGTCGTGCTTGCCGAAATGGACGATCTGCGCTGCGTGATAGATTCTCTCGAACTGCTGTGCAGCTCGGACTACTGGCCTCTGCCGTCGTACGGCGACATGCTGTTCTACGCCGACTGAAATAAAACGATATGATCCGTATCCTCGGATAGACGTTAAGAGGAAATAAAGGGGTAACTGTTTCCGCAATAACTTTTATCGGGAGGATAAAACAATGTCACTGGATTCATTGATTTTCAACATCGATGGCAGCGGCGGCATCTGGTTCCTTATGGGAGCGGCTCTCGTGTTCTTTATGCAGTGCGGTTTCGCCATGGTAGAGGCGGGCTTCACTCGTGCGAAGAACGCGGGCAACATCATCATGAAGAACCTGATGGACTTCTGCATAGGCACGGTGGTGTTTGTGCTCATAGGTTATTCGCTGCTGGTGGGTCAGAGCGCGGTGGGAGGATTCGTCGGCGTACCGCAGACGCTGTTTACGATGGAAGAATCGGAACTTCCGAACTTCTTCTTCAACCTGATGTTCTGCGCCACGGCGGCTACCATCGTTTCCGGAGCCATGGCGGAGAGGACGCGTTTCCTCGCATACTGCGTTTACAGCGGTATCATCAGTCTGTTCGTGTATCCGATCGAAGCCGGTTGGGTATGGGGCGGCGGATGGCTCTCCGAACTCGGCTTCCATGATTTTGCCGGCTCGACCGTAATACATATGGTCGGCGGACTGGCGGCTCTGATCGGCGCGGCGTTCCTCGGTCCACGTATCGGCAAGTACACCCGCGACGCGAACGGCAAAGTGATCAAGGTCAACGCGATACCCGGTCACAGCCTGACGATAGGCGCGCTCGGCGTGTTCATACTCTGGTTCGGATGGTACGGATTCAACGGCGCTGCGGCAACGAGCACTTCGCAGCTGGCGCTTATAAGCGTCAATACGACGATCGCTCCCGCCGTCGCAACCTGCACGACCATGATCTTCACATGGATAATGAACAAAAAGCCGGATGTATCCATGTGTCTCAACGCATCTCTTGCCGGACTTGTCGCGGTGACCGCTTCGTGCGATACGATCACGCCGTGGGCGGCGGCAATAATAGGCGTGGTTTCCGGATTCCTCATCGTGGGCGCGTGCAATTTTATCGATCAGAAACTGCATGTCGACGACCCTGTCGGCGCGGTGGGCGTTCACTTCGCAAACGGCGTCTGGGGTACGCTGGCAACGGCTCTGTTCGCCACGACCTCTCCGTTCGACGGAGTGGAGGGCGCCGGCGACGGTCTGTTCTACGGCGGCGGGAGTTTCTTCGGAATACAGCTTCTCGGTATGGTGACCATACTTGCATGGGCGGCGTTCTGGATGACGGCTACGTTCGCTGCGATCAAATACGTTCCCGGGCTGCTCGGGTTCTGCAAGGACAGCAACGGATTGCGTGCGGCGCCTGCTCACGAGGTGGCGGGTCTGGATATTTCCGAGCACGGACTGGCGTCCGCTTACGCTGATTTCCTTCCTTCCGCTCCCGTATACGGCGAGAGCAAAGGTCCTGCCGATCTCAGCGGAGTCAAGCCCGTCGAGATAGGAGGATTGAGCGGAGAGAAATATACGAAGATTACCGTCATCTGCAATCAGGACAGACTGCCCACTTTGCAGGACACCATGGCGGAGATAGGAGTGCAGGGTATGACGGTCACGCCGGTCATGGGATGCGGCGTGCAGAAAGGGCATACGGCGCAGTACCGCGGCGTAAAGAGCGCGATAAATCTCATGCCCAAGGTTCAGGTAGATATAGTGGTTTCGGTCGTCGAACCCGGACTCGTTGTTGCTGCGGCGCAGAAAGCGCTGAATACGGGTAACGTCGGCGACGGCAAGATATTCGTGTCGAGCGTGGAGGACGTCATGCGCGTCCGCACGGGAGAGAGAGGCGTAGCCGCTCTCGATAACGAAACGAAAGTCTGATAAAGCCCCTTTATTCCCTCTTGGGCGGTCCGCATCCGTCCGTTCGCGGACGGATGACGGGTCGCCCTGTTTTTTGAAAAGGAGTCGGAGAATATGTCGAACAGAAACACTAAACAGATCGGTTGCGACAGATACGGCAGACCTATCGCGCCGAAAGACGTATCGCCGGAGGCTGCGTTGCGCAGAGCCGCGATAATACTGCCCGTCGGAGCGGCGCTTCTTCCCGCGGGGCTGCTGACGTATTCGCTCGTCGGGCTTCCCGAAAGCGTGAGCGGACTTTTGATAATCTTCGGCTTTATGATATTTTTCGGCGCGCTCATGCTGATGTACGGACTCATGCTTCTCATACTCGGACTGCGCGCCCGCTCTAAGGAAATGCCGCGCGACGAACAGATCGCGGACGTTAAAGCGAACGGCAAGTGCGCGTACGCGACGGTGACTTCGGTGCGCGAAACGCGCCGCAAGGGCAGGAGAACGGTGCGCGTCAGCGCGGAGTATTACGACGAAGCGTACAGATATAAACGCAGATTCGTTTCCGACGGAACGGAAGCCCCCGCTCCCGCCGTGGGCGAAAAAGTGCGCGTCTGGTATCATCCGGACAGCAATCTCGGCTACTACGTCGAGGTGCAATGACCGCAAATCGGGCTGCCGATGCGGTCTTTGCGGAATCGGGCGGACCGAAAACGGAGCGGAGAGCGTCGGCGCTCTCCGCTTTTCGCGCGCTTTTGCTTAAATGTCTTGACAAAAGCGTGCCGTAATGATAAAATTGACCCGTAAGCGACGCCGAAGAAACGGGTGAATGCCCGTTCGCGGCGAAACGCCGGCAAACCGCCTGCGTCCGCCGCAAAGGCAGGGTGCATTACGGGCGGCGTGTCCGTATGCCGTTTTTCAGTCGAACTTTCTGTCGTCGTCCGTCTCTCCCGTGTAATTGACCTTGCGCGTGGGATCGTGCGGAAGAACGGGAGAGTCGCCGCGTTTCCTGCGTTTGCTTTTCATACGCATATTATGTGCGTGCCCGCGGCCGGATATTCGCCGGCGGGAAAGGAGAATGCCTATGAACATGAATACTGCTCTGGACGAGCTGCTCGTCTGTGCGCGCGAAAAGCTCTGTCTCGACGAACTGGATATCGTATACGTCAGAAACACCGTACTCGGTCTGCTCGGCGCAAAGACTTACGCTCCGGGTACGCCCGATACCGAAAGAGCCGAAAACGGAGACCCCGTCGCGCTTGCGCGTACGGTGGCGGAAAAAGCGGCGGAAGACGGACTGATAGGCGCGGATGAGACGGAGCGCGTCGCAAAGCGCATACTCGAGGCGGTAACGCTGCGTCCGTCCGATCTGAACGATATGTATACGTCGTCGGGCGGTGCGTCGAGCGCGAAGGCGAAGGCGTTTCTCGCGGAATACGTGAAAGCGAGCGGCTTCGGAGTTTCGTCGAATCCGGCGTTCGAGGAGATCGTTACGGATGACGGCGTGGAGGTACGCGCTAAAGGCGACGGAAAAGAAGAACTTTCCGGCGTGTATCTTGCCATAGACGAGCTGATATATTATGCGGAGAACTGTCTGCTGCTCGACGAGTATGACCTTGACTGGACGCGCCGCGCTATATGCAACATACTCGGCATGGACAGTTACGCGCCGCAGGAAATAGACTACGAAAAGGTGGAGGGACTCGACCGTCCCGACGAACTCATAGACGCGCTGACCGACATTGCGAGCGGTCTCGGACTTATCGGTCCTTCGGACGTCGAAGAAACGGCGGACAAGGTAATGGGCGCGCTTTCCGTGCTGCCGAGCGAAATAAACGACATTTTCGGCTCTCTCGGCGGGAAAAAAGCCATGGACTTTCTCTATGACTATTCCGTCAGAAACGGCTGCGTCAGAAAGACCGCGCTTGAACGCAACATACGTTTCAAGTCCGGTTATACCCGTCTCGGACTGGAAATAACGATAAACAAGGCACGCCCCGAATATGCGTCCGCAGACGAGGCGGAACGCGGCAATACTCCCGACGGCGGCTATCCCGAATGCTCAATATGCGCGGATAACGAAGGTTGGTCGGGCACGGGCAGGTGCGCGCTGCGCACAGTGCGTCTCACTCTCGGCGGCAGGGAGTGGTTCTGGCAGTTCTCGCCGTACGGCTATCTCGGCAAACACGGCATAGCGGTTACGCTCGCGCATGAGCCCATGCGGGTGACGGACGATACCGTCGTCGAACTCATGGACTTTGTCGATATGTTCCCCAACTTCTTCATCGGCTGCAACGCCGCTCTTCCCGGCGCGGGCGGGAGCGTGCTGTCGCACGAACATTTCCAGGGCGGGGAGGAAATGCTGCCCATAACGAAAGCGAAAGCCAAGCTGCGCCTGACGTATCCGAAATATCCGCTTGCGGAAGTGGAAGTGCTTGATTGGTACGATTCGGTGATACGAGTTACGTCGCAGTCCCGGATGGTTATGCGCGAGATAGCTTCCGACATACGCCGCGGCTGGGAGAACTACACGGACAGGGAGCGCGGCATAATCGCGCAGGACGGCGACGGAAAGCATAACGCCGTTTCCATGACAATGCGCAAAATAAGCAACGGCAGATACTGTCTCGATATCACGCTGCGTTCAAACGTGTGCAGCGACGAATACCCGGACGGCGTGTTCCACACGCACCCCGAGTACCGCGCGCTCAAAAAAGAGCCGAACGGACTTCTCGAAGCGCAGGGGCTTTTCGTTCTTCCCGGAAGAGTGGACGGCGAAATGACCCGCCTGTCCGAATGCCTCGTCGGCAAGCAGCCGCTTCCCGACGATATGAAGGATTACGCGCTTCTTTACGACGAGATCGTGGAGAACAACGGTGCGGATATGAGCAAAGTGGACGCGGGAATATACATCAAAGAGGAATTCGGTTCGGTGTGCGAACGCATACTCGGAAATATAGCGGTGTTCAAGACTCCCGAAGAGACGGCGGAATTCCTTACCGGACTCGGAAGTTTCTCCGAAAAACGCTGATGTCTTTATAAATACCGCAGACCGGAGCACGTTGAGGAGGAGATAATGACGGCAAAAGAACAGAAATTTCTGACTTTGTTCGCAGAGGCGGCGCGCTGCGACCTGCCGGCGGACGGCGAAGTTTTTCTTTCGGCGATGGGCGCTCTCGCCGCGTTCGACGCGCAGTACGCGTTTCTCGCATGGGAATATTTTCTCTCTTCCGGCGATGCCGGTATGGCGAAGGACGAACGGATCGCCTCTGTTCTTACCGACGGAACGGAACATGCCGTCGCCGCGAAAGCGCCTTCCCGCATGCCTAAGATCATAGCCGACAGCGCGATAATACGCGCGGGCATATACCGCCGCAGTCCTACGGCTCTGTCGCGTTCGGAAACGGCGGGTTACGCTGCGCAGCTGCTGATCTCGGGCAGAACGGCGGAGTGCGACGATCTTTTCAGATGCGCCATGCGCAACGCTTCCGGCGGATTCGGTCCGTTCATGGCTGCCGTTGTGGACAGACTGATCGTCGAACAGTCGCGCAAAAATCCTTCCAGACCCTCTTTGCCGAAAAAACTCGCCGCGCAGGTGCTTGCTTTTTCGGATAAAATCAAAGGACCGGAACGCGCGTTCATCGCACAGCGCATACGGGAACTCTGACGGGTTTTCCGGTCAGCCGCAGGATCGGTGCGATGCGTTCCGCGCACCGTCTTCCGTTCGGTATAAACCGCTATGCGGAGCAGCGGCATTTCGTTGCGGCAGCCCGCATATGCGCGGTACGGTGCGCATGTAACGAAAAATGTATACGAACGAACGCGTCCCGCCGTAATGCAGACGGGACGCGTTCGTTGCGTTCAATCGTTTCGTTTATGCCGCGCGATCGTTATTCGGCGCGTCGGGTTGCCGCGCGTTTATGCGCGCTTTTCGTTTTTGCCGTTTTTGCCGCTCTTCTTTTTGCGTCCGACGGCGTATACTATGAGTCCGATGATTATAACGGCTGCGCCCAGCGCCGCGAGCACGATGCCCACCGCAAGATACATGCGGCGCGTCTCTTCGGGAAACGCGAGGAAACACAGCAGCGCGCAGACGAGCATGAATCCTCCGGATATGAGCATGGTCAGCATTGCCTTGCCGTAAGCCGTTCTGAATTTTTCCGCAGGTTCGCGCGGGATACAGAGTTCGCCGACGACGTATCCGAGCACGGCAGTGACGCTGCCGAGCACGAGCGCGATTATTCCGCATGCCCGCGCGGGGATATTGTCGGGGAATACGGCGAGCAGCACCACTCCGGCAGCGAAAACAGCTATGCCGGTTGCGAAACAGGCTATTATCAATCCCTTGAATTTCTTCATGCGTACAGTTTATCATACTCTCGCCGTTCTGTCAATACCCGCGCGCAAATTTTACTTTTTTTCGCGCGTTCCGGCGGGAAGAAGAAAGTGCGCGATCACCGCTCCGCCGAGAAAAAACACCGCGTAAAACACCCGCACCGATCCCGCCAGCAGGAAACAGGTGAGAAACATCGCGCCCGCGCCCGCGAGCACCGTTAATACGTCTGTGGCGACGGAGAGAGCCTTGCTTTTCGATTTGCTTCGTACTTTATTCAGCCCGGCGTATGCGAGGCGGGTGAGCGCGCCTTCTGCGGCGAGTGCGAAAAACAGTATTATCTGGATTGCAACGTTCATCTGAATATCCTCCCGAGAAGCGGTTTTTTGCCCGCATGATAATCTATACGATCCACCCGTCCTTCGAACGACAGATCGCCGCTTTCCGCGGAAAACGCGCTTATGCGCAGTCCGTCGCCCCTGATCGTGAGCGCGCCTTCGCTCGTCGTCATGTTTATGACGGCAGGCGACGAGTCTATGACTTTTTCCACTCCCGTGACGAGCGTCCGCGAGCGCGATTCCACCGTAAGGCTGTGTTTCTTTTTATTATCCACGTTTCATTGTTATGCGTCCGGGCGATGATTTATGACAAAAAACGCGCACGGAAAACGGCTTGACAAACGTGCGTATATTGTTGTATAATCATTGTACTTGTGGGCGTTTACGCCGCAGGTAAGGAGGAATCCCAATGAAGGACATAACCGGCGGAAAGAGCGCGCGTTCCGGACGGGCGATGACGGACAAGCAGAAAAAGATTGCCGTTGTCTGCACGGTTGCGGGCGTTGTTCTGCTCATAATAGCCGTCATCGCACTCATCTGCAATATCGTATCGGTAGTCAGGCTTTCCGCGCGGAAGGCGGAACTCGAACGCCGCAGCACCGAACTTGCTGCCATAATAGACGACAGGGAAGAGCTGCTCGGATATATCGAGGGTAACAAGGAATTTTTCGAGCGCTATGCGCGCGAATACCTCGGTTATGTCATGGACGGCGAAACGGTGTATCTGCCGGAATCCGATTGATTCGGGGGAAACTTTTGAATACGGCTGTTATAGATATAGGCAGCGGCAGCGTGAGAATGTTGCTGAACGGCAGAAAACAGACGATTATGACCAAGCTCGGCGAGGGGCTTAACGCAACGGGAAGGCTGTGCGAAGCGGCAATGAAACGTACGATCGCGGTCATAAAGAAATTCGTCGGCGAGGCGGCAGGCGCCGATAAAGTGTACGTTTTCGCTACCGAGGCGGTACGCGCCGCGGAAAACCGCGCGGATTTTCTGCGCGCGGCGGAAAAAGACTGCGGCGTACCCGTGGAAGTGATAAGCGGCAGCGAGGAAGCGGAGATAGCTCTTCTCGGCGCGAGCGGAGACGGCGACGCCACCGTTGCGGACATAGGCGGCGCGTCCGTCGAAATAGTCAGCGGGGACGGCAGCAGACTCGTTTACGTCAGATCGCTTCCGCTCGGAATGGTGCGCCTTACCGAGCAGGCGGGCGGCGATCCCGGACTTATAAGAGCATATGCGGCGCGGGGCATATCCCGCTTCGGCGACGTGGCTCTGCGCCCGACGCTGCTCGGCGTGGGCGGGACGTTCACGTCGCTTGCGGCGATGAAACTGGGGCTTGACGAATACGACGCGGACGCGGTGAACGGCACCGTGCTCGCGGCGGAGGACATAGACGCGCGTGCGGACAGGGTGCTTTCCCTCGGCGGCGACGAACGCGCGATAAAGAGCGCGTTTCCCGTACTCCCCGAAATGCGGTGCGGGCTTATAACCGCAGGCGTCATATTCGTATCCGAACTGCTTTCGTATCTGTCCGTTCCGCAGATTACCGTCAGCGAATCGGACAATCTTGACGGTTATCTGCGATACAAACGGCAGATGAATCAGGAGAACGCGTAAGAAAAAACATCGGTAAACAGCAGCCCCGGGGGTCGTGCGGTATGAATTTCATAAAGTCTGTCGGACTTTAGAGATTCGTTTCCCGTGAGACCTCCGGGGCGTCGTGTTTTTCGTAGTTTTTTGCGGTTTCCGTATCTTTCTGCGGCCTTATTTTTCCCAGAGGCGCACGGAATTTCCGTCCGGTTCGAGATATCGGTATGATTCGCCGTTTTCGCGGATGACGGAACGTATGTCGTCCAGATCTTCTCCTGTTTCGCCGAAGGTAAGACATATGCCCATGAAACGCCCGAAATCGAACATTACCATTCCGTCGAATTCCACTGCGGAGACGGCGGAGAGCGGAACGTCCTCCCTGCGCACGGAGTCTCCTCTGCCGACGGCGACGTGCACCGTTTCGCCGTCGAATTCCGCCGCGAACGGGCAGGGCGATGGCAGACCGGCATACGAGCTTTCGAGATGGGCGAGCAGGCGGGGCAGCATCTTTGCCCGTTTTCCGCGGGCAAGAACCATGTCGGTGATCCCGGAAGCGAGTCCGAGCGCGGCTATCAGCGCGCATATTACTGCGGCGGTGCCGAAGCGGCTGTGTTCATCGGACGTGAGTACGAAAAACACGACGGCGAGCGCGAGGGCGATCACGCCGACGACGAGTTCGACGAGAACGCGGGGCGTGATGAGACGCACTGTCTGCGCGAGTTTTTTCCATTCCTCGGTCTGACGCCGCGTCTGCGTTTCGCGGTCGAACTCCGCGAGTATGCGCGGAGGTCTGTCCGCGCGGGGATCGGGTATGTTTTCGTCCATGTCTTTCACCAGTCCAGTCGTGATAATTTTTTGGAGTTGTTCACTTTAACGTCGTCGTATTTCGAAAAATACTTCTCTTTGAACGACACGGGGAGTTCCTCTTCGGTGTCCGCGGCTATCAGTTCGGCGAGCTCGTCGGGCGTGAAGTCGGACATGCTGACTTCGCCGTCGTATTTTTCGAACAGCCGCATGATATCTCTTTCCGTCATTCGGCAAACCTCCCGCGGTGCAAAAACCGCTCTTTCCGGATAATAATACCACATTCGGCGGCGATATGCAAATATTTGGCTTGACCTTTGGACCGGATTTATTATATAATAAATCCGCAATGATAACGGTGATAGATTACGGAGCGGGTAACCTGCGCAGCGTGTGCAACGCGCTCGGCTTTCTCGGAGAGAAGTACGAGGTGACGGGGGACGCGGACAGAGCCGCCCGCGCCGACAAACTCATACTTCCCGGCGTCGGAGCGTTCGGCGTGTGCATGGCGAAGCTGCGGGAGCTGTTCCTCGACGAGGCGATTAAGAGCGCAGTCCGCGCGGGAACGCCTCTTCTCGGAATATGTCTCGGATTGCAGATGCTGTTCGACCGTTCGGACGAGTTCGGCGAACACGAGGGACTGGGACTGCTGCCCGGAGAAGTGCGCCGCATAAATTCGGGCGGACTGCCTTTGCCGCATATTGCGTGGACGAGTATAGACGTGTGCGGAGGCAGACTGCTCGGCGGCATAGAAAGCGGGGAATTTTTCTATTTCGTACACGGTTACGGCGTTCATGCCGCACGCCTTTCGGACGAGGCAGCGACTGCCGAATACGGAGAACGCTTCACCGCGGCCGCTGAGCGCGGCAATGTGTTCGGCGTGCAGTTCCATCCCGAAAAGAGCGGGAAAAGCGGACTGGCCGTACTGAATAATTTTATTTGCATATAGCGGGAGGGCGGCAGTGACATCCGTAAGAATAATACCGTGCCTGGACGTAAAGGACGGGCGCGTCGTGAAAGGGGTCAACTTCGTCGATCTCGTGGACGCCGGCGACGCGGTGGAGAACGCCGTGCAATACGAGCGCGAGGGTGCGGACGAGATAGTGTTCCTCGATATAACCGCGACTTACCGCGGAGAAAACACCGTTGCCGATATGGTGCGGCGCGTTGCCGAAAAGCTGTTCATTCCGTTCACGGTGGGAGGCGGCGTGCGCAGTGTGGACGACATGCGCGCGATCCTGCGCGAGGGCGCGGATAAGGTGGGCGTGAACAGCGCTGCGGTAAAGCGTCCCGAACTCATAAGCGAGGGCGCGGAGCTGTTCGGCAGTCAGTGTATGGTTCTTGCGGTGGATGCGAAGCGCCGGGCGGACGGCGGCTGGACGGTATATACGGCAGGCGGCAGGCACGACGAGGGCATGGACGCCGTCGAGTGGTGCGCGCGCGGCGAGAAACTGGGAGCGGGCGAGATACTTCTGACGAGCATGGACGCGGACGGCACTAAGGCGGGATTCGATCTCGATCTTCTGCGCGCTGTCGCGCGCGAGGTACACATTCCCGTCATCGCGTCGGGCGGCGCGGGCAGCGCGGAACATTTTGCGGAAGCGTTCGGAGCGGGCGCGAGCGCGGCTCTCGCGGCGTCGCTGTTTCACTTCCGCGAATTGAATATAGGAGAACTGAAAAGCTATCTTGCGGAGCGCGGCATACCCGTGCGCAGATGAATATAACGGAGCGTCATATGGAAATAAACAGAGAAATAATCGAGCATACGGCAAAGCTCAGCCGTATCGTGCTGACGGAAGAAGAGGAGCGTGCGATGGAAAAGCATTTTGCCTCCGTTCTCGGCTGGGTCGAAACGCTGAATAAGTTCGATGCGGATTCCGTCCCTGCGACCGCACACATTCTCGACGCGGTCAATGTGCTTCGCGAGGACGTTGCCGGCAAGCCTTTCGACAGGGAAAAATTGCTGTCGTGCGCCCCCGAACGCGACGAAAATTCGTATATAGTACCGAGGGTGGTGGAGTGATATGGAAGTTACGCATCTCACATTGAAACAGCTTACCGACGCGATGAACGCGGGCGAGATATCCTCCGTCGAAGCGACGAAAGCGACGCTTGCGGAAACGGAAAAGCGCAAGGATCTCGGCGCATACATCACCGTGTGCTCGGACAGAGCGCTTGCCGCCGCGGAAGCTGCGGACAGGGCGAGAGCGGAAGGGAAAACTTCTCCTCTTCTCGGCGTGCCCGTCGCG
>CASEMM010000178.1 GCA_949289095.1 uncultured Eubacteriales bacterium
CTTCCGCAGGCAGTCTGTCTTTGTCCGCATCTATTATAAGCAGATTGTCGGGCATGGTATCGGTATCCGGTACGGCGGGATCTATACTGCGCTCGATTACGGAAGATTCGCTGTCTGCGTCGGGACGTTTGTAGCGGTAACTCGTCATATCGGACGAAATCACGCCGCTGACCACGTAGTCGGTGTAGTTTTCGTTGTATACGTCGGTACTCATACCCGTGGTGCCGTTTTCTCCCGCGGCCATAAGAGTCCAGTCGGACGGTGTGTAGGGGGTATAAGGCAGACCGTCGGAGGAGTAATCTATATCTTCTACGTTATTGAAACTGCCGTTGCTTATCGAACCTGAGTCGTCGCCGCCGTCAAACGTCACCGTCGTGCCGTTCGAGCTGTCGGACGTGTATTCGCTGCCCGAAATTTCTTCGATTCGTATACTGCCGAACAGTGCGATGCCGGAAGCCTGTATCGCGTCCGCATCCGAGGTTGCTCGCATGCCCAGCCAGAGTTCGAGGCGTATGTCGTAGTCGGCGAAATTCGAGCCTTTAATATAAAATACTTCTTCGCTCCAGCCGTAACGCATCGTATTGTCGTCGTCGCCGCCGAGATTCGTGGACGTTACGAGAAGCTGTCCTTTTCCGTTGTTATTGGGATCTTCGGCATCGTCGAGAGCGCCGCGGTAATCCATGCCTGCTATTGCAAGACCGGCAGTTTCCGTGCCGACGGAATTGACCCACACGCTGAGACGGTAATTTTTACGCCTTTCGATTTTGAATTCTGGACTTTGCACGCCCGAAGACGCGGAAGTATAGAAACTCTCTTTTTCTCTGTCGTATTCGGAACTTATAGCAAGCACCGAACCGTTGGTTCCTTCGGGAGAGTAGGGAATATCGTCCTCTGTTATTCCGGTATCTTTATCCGCATTGTTGAAAATGCCGGTCGACTTTGACGTTTTGCCGTTGAGCGACTGAGGTGCAGCCGTCCATCTGCTGCTGCCGCGCGCAAAGTCTCCGATAACGTTGTTTTCGTATTCTTCGTCCGTTTCGTCGAGCAGATTGCCGTTTCCGTCGACGGAGAGATACACGGAGTCGTTTTCGCTGTAGCTGAGCATCGTGCCGTTGTCGGAAAGGAAATATGTGCGGTCGGTATTCACGCACGCTTCAAAGTTCTTTTCGGAGCCCGAAATGCCTGCGGTGGTGTTTTCGAAGCTGTCGTATGAATACTGCTTTGCGGTAAGGTGATCGAACAGCGCGTAGCCGGCGGCGGGAACGGAACCCATCGCCGTTTCGTCGTCGTCAGCCGTTATGCTGCGTCCGAGCATCAGACTTATCGTGACGGACGGACCGGACATGGTTGACGTTTCAATGAAAAACGTATACCGGACCCAGCCGTAATAGCAGTCTGCGTCGTTGTCGGGATCGGAATATCCGTCGTAATACTGCACGGTGTTGATGCCGTCTATGATTATGTCGTTTTCGAGACCCGAGATTTTTATTGCCGCGCCTTTTCCCGCACCGAAATCACTCGTCTTCACCCAGACGCTTATTTCGTAATATGAGTTTGCGGAGAGGGATACGCTTGTGGAATCGTAGGCGTATATCGCATCGGAGTTCGAACCTATGAACAGCGCGTTTTTATCCGAACCGGCAAATTCGTTGCCGGCGGCAGTACTGCCGAAAGGAGAACGGATCAACGTATTTTCGGGAAGTCCGAGGTCGTCGAGTTCGGCTGCCGTGAGCGCGTCGGACAAATCCACGACGCCGGATTTTGCGGAACTGCCGTAGATCTGTTCGCCCGTCCAGCTCGTGGGAGTGAGCAGCGTTCCGCTGCCTGAAACTTCGCCGAAGTCCGGATTCGTTATCTCGACGTCCGACACTTCGTAAGCCGCTTCCGCAGCGTCCGCGGTCAGTTTTTTGCTGCCGGCGGAAACGAACGAAAACAGCGATATCGTGAGTGCGAGCACGAGAAGAACGGATACGAACCGGAGTATTCTGTGTCTTAACGAATTGTTTTTGGATTGCATCTGTTAAGCGTCCTTGATTGTTAAAACCGCATACGGTTTCATCGTATAATACTTGTCTATTATATCGTAAAACCCCTTAATATGCAAACGTTTTCATTGCCGTGGACGCAAATTTTTTTCGCTGTTTTGCGCAATATATTAAATGTATGCGCGGAGAAAGAATCAACGGCGGAAAGATTAAAAAAAGTATACTCGAAATTGCGGTCGGAGCGGCTGTCGGAGTGATAAACGGAATGTTCGGGGGCG
This sequence comes from uncultured Eubacteriales bacterium, assembly GCA_949289095.1. GTDB lineage: Bacteria > Bacillota > Clostridia > Christensenellales > Pumilibacteraceae > Protoclostridium. Next base: position 2,264 of record CASEMM010000178.1, read on the forward strand.
GAGGCGGCATGCTTTGCGTCCCGCTGCTCGGCGGCGTCCTCGGAGAGAGCGTAAGAGTCAGTCATGCGACGACGGTGCTCGTCATCCTGCCCGTTTGTCTCGTTGCCTCCATAGTATACGTTGCAAACGGATACGCTCAGACTCCTGACGTGTTTTTTGTCATGGCGGGCACGGCGGCGGGAGGAGCGCTCGGTTCGCTTGTGCTGAAAACCGCGCCGCCTAAGGCGGTGAACGCGGCGTTCGCGCTGATAATGGCTGCTGCGGGAGCGGTGATGATATGGAGATGATGCTGCTTGTCGTCGCGGGAGCTGCCGGCGGCGCATTGGGCGGCATGGGAATGGGAGGCGGCACGCTGCTCATTCCCGTGCTTACGCTGCTGTTCGGATACTCACAGCATTCTGCGCAGGCAGTGAATCTCGCAGCATTCGTTCCCATGTCCGCAGTCAGTATATCTCTGCATATGAAAAACGGGCTGATAAAGCCGAAATATCTTTTTACCGTAGCGCTTCCTGCGGCTGCGGCGAGCGCGGCCGCATCCGTTTTTGCAACGGCGGCGCGCGGCGAAATGCTCGGAAAAGCGTTCGGGATTTTTCTCATTGCCGTTGCCGCAGTAATGTTTTTTTCTGACGTTTTCGGGAAAAAAGAAGAGAAACTGCCGCTGCTCGGAGAAATGTGTGGGTCATAACCGCGCGTTACGCGGCATAGGTTATATAGCGGGCGGGGAGTACCGGCGCATATGCCGTACCCGTAAAAATGACGGAATCGCAGCTGTTTTACTGAATGCGTTTGAGCATACGCGTAAATAAGCGCATATTCGGCAAAATATGTCAAAAGCCGCCCGAATAATGCTGTATAATCGGGAGAGAGCGTTGTTGAGGATAGCGATCGCAAGCAAGAGAACGATAGCCGCGGCAGTTGTGGCGGTACTGCTCACTGCGGCGGCGATAGCAGCGGTGACGGTGACGGACAGCGCGTGCGTATATCTCGGCTACAGTCCGAGAAAAGTACCGATATATTCGGTCGGACGCGATGACAAGGTCGTTGCGCTGACGTTTGACGCCGCATGGGGCGCGGACAGCACTCCCGACATATTGTCGGCGGTGACGGAATACGATGCGCGCGCAACTTTCTTTTCCGTCGGAATGTGGGCGGAAAAGTACCCTGAACAGCTCAGAAGCCTTGCAGACAGCGGTCGGTTCGAAATAGGAACTCACAGCAATACCCATCCCGATATGGGCGGGATGAGCGCGGACGACATACGCAACGAACTGACGCTTTCGTGCGATGTCATAGAGAGTGTGACGGGCGTCCGTCCGGAACTGTTCCGTCCGCCGTACGGCTCATACAGTGACGTTTTGCTCGACGAAGCGTCATCGCTCGGATTGATAACCGTACAGTGGGACGTGGATACTCTCGACTGGAAAGGACTGAGCGCGGGGCAGATAGCCGATCGCGTGCTCGGCTCGGTGAGAAACGGAAGCATAGTACTGATGCACAATAACGGCGAACACACTGCCGAGGCTCTCCCGCTGATATTCGAAGGACTCAAAGCTCTGGGCTATGAGTGCCTGACGGTGGGAGAGATGATATACAGGGAAAACTACACTATCGACCATACCGGGCGACAGATAAGGAGTCAGACATGAATACCGAAACGACGAACGAAGAACGTTTAACGACGAACAAGGTGCGGCTTGCGGGCGAGATAGCGTCCGTTCCCGCATTGACGCATGAGATCTGCGGCGAGGGATTTTACGAATTTTTCGTAAGCGTTCCGCGGTTGAGCGGTAAATGCGACGTGATCCCCGTGACCGCGGCAGAGCGGCTGCTGTGCGGCGTGACGCTGCGCGAAGGGGACAAGATCTCCGTCGAGGGGCAGTTCCGCAGTTACAACAGAATTTCCGACGGACGTTCCAAGCTGATGCTTACCCTTTTCGTCAAGGAATTTACAGATCCGCTGTGTACCGATGCCGAACCGAACAGCGTGGAACTGACGGGATACATATGCAAAGAGCCGGTTTACAGGACTACTCCGCTCAGCCGCGAGATATGCGATCTGCTGCTTGCCGTCAACCGCGCGTTCGGGAAATCCGATTATCTGCCCTGTATAGCGTGGGGGCGCAACGCGCGCTATTGCAAGACGCTTCCCGTCGGCGCCAAACTTCATGTGGAGGGGCGCATTCAGTCACGCGAATATGTCAAGAAGCTGTCGGAGGAAGAGTCGGAAACGCGCACGGCATATGAAATATCGGTGGGTAAGATAGAACGCCTGTATTCCGTACAGTCTGCGGAAAACGACTGTGCGGCAACGATGCGCGACGGCGAGGCATGATTTTCCGATCGGCGGACGTCAGTTTTCGGACGCGTTCACGCATTGCGCCTGCGGCGATTTACTCGGATGGCGGTGAGAGGGCAGAGAGGAAATAAAACCGATTAAGAGTTTTCCGTCTAAGCCGGGTAAAACGGTTGAAATTCTTTCGCGCCTGATGTAAAATACAGCCATGAAACTCGTTCGCATAACAAACAGAGCCGAGGCTGCCTCTCTCGGAGTCATAGGCAGGGAGGCGTTTCCGCCGGAGGAATACGTTCCGCCCGAGAATTTCACCGGAGGAGAAACAGCCGTTTTTTCGATAGAAGACGGCGGTACGGTCGGCTATATGTGCGCGGCGTTTTACGAACGCCTGACGTATCTCTTTTATTTCGCAGTAGTTCCGCAGAGGAGAGGACGCGGCACGGGCAGCGCTGCGCTTTCCGAATTTCTCTCGCTCCGTTCGTCGGTGCCCGTTGTCATCGACCCTGAACTGGCTGAATCCGGAGCGGCGAATTTTTCTGAACGCGTGCGCCGCAGAGCGTTTTATCTTGCGCGCGGATTCCGTCCGACGGGTAAGGGTATGTCGTATAACGGCGTGTCGTACGAGCTGCTTTGTACAGGCGCGTTCGATGCGGACTATTATAAGTCATGTATCGGACGGTACGGTTCTGCGGGTTTCGTTCCGGAATTTTTCGACGTTACTGAAACAAAGAACGGCGGAGCGGAACGGGCGGTCTGAAATCGAACCGATCGTCGCATATATCTGCGCGGGACGGCGGGGAGTAGTCCGGTATTTGCCGGGTTTGTACGGTTTTCCGGACGGAGACGGCGTATGCCGTACTGCGGTTTTTGCGCGGGAACTTTAACCATGCTGTCCGCGGGCGATTTCGTTCCGACGGCACTGCCTCCGAAACAGGCGTCTGCGCGCTCTGAGCGAACCGCTTCGGGCGTGCGAAAAAAGAGCGGCGAAATTTTATCGTCGCTCTTTGTCCTGTCGCGGCAATTGCCGTGATTTTACCGTTATATGATTCGGGATACGTCAGTCGTTCACGTTTTTCTTTTTTCTGACGAATATTATTATCAGCACGATAAGGAAAATCACGACGGCGATAATGACGATGAACATGATGACCTGATACCAGCCGGCTTCCGTCTGCCGTACTTCGCCGGTAAGAATATAGCGTTCGCAGATCTCGCCGTTTTCATCGATATATCGGACGTGCGTGAATTCGTTCGCTTTGGTGTAATTGCCGATGATCTCCACGCGGGTGCCGTTTGCGACGGTATCTCCCGTTTTTGAGTAACTTCCGTCCGAATATTCGTAGCATTCGGCGGGTTCTCCGTCGTCCGTGTGTATTTCGCCGTTGTAATACGGTTCGGATACGCCCGATCTGCTATCCGATAAGTAATTGTCGAGCATATATCCGCACGTGACCGTCGCATTATTTCCGATGCCGTCCGTGACCTTTACCCGCGCCCATTTTTTATCGTCGCTGTCTGTGTAGCCTTCGGCAAAAGGCAGCAGTTCCACTCGCGTGTCCTGCCGTATGTTTCCGCGGAGCGCTCCGCCGTTTTCGGACGGATATTTGTAAAGCGTCATTCCCGACATGAGAGTGGTATATCTCACATTCTTTTTACCGTAGTAATCCGTGGTCTGCTCCTCTTCTTCGAGCAGGCGGATATTCGCAAAGCCGATCATGCTTCCGTTTGTTTTCGATTCGGCTATGACGTATACGTAATCGGACGAGTCGTAAGCGCGCGAGAGCGCTATTATGTATGCGCCCTTTTCGACGCTGCCGGAAGACGGCATTTCCACAGGCATGTCGTAAATGCGCAGATCTTCCGTCGCTCTGTATATCGCTCCGGCGTATATTTCGGTTCCGTAAAGTACTTCCGCGTCCTCTTTTAAGTCTTCGGGGAGAGGAGAGTCTGCTTTGCCGGTATAGTTTTCTTCTATAAACGAGTCGTACGCCGTTTTGTAATCCGTACCGGTCAGCATATCCGTACCGGCATCGGCCGCATCTGTGACGGCGGGTGAGAAGCCGCTTTCGGTAAGCGCCGTAATGCTGCCGAAAGCGCCGGCAGTTCCGGAAGAAACCCCTTCGTTATCCGTGCCGTCTGTTTTGCCTGCGGGGATGTCGGTTTCGTTTATGAAAAATTCCGCCGCGTCCGTATATGTGCCGATTCTGATGCCGGCGGATGCTTCTTCCGCAGCATATTTGGTTATGCTCCCTTCG